>PKXT01000357.1 GCA_003133505.1 Acidobacteriota bacterium | reverse complement strand
GCTGCCCGCGAATCGCGGTAGCAGCCATGTTTCACACCCTGCCATAAACTCTGTTGAGGGCAATCCTCACAAACATGCCCATCACGAAAAAATGTGCCCGCGGGACAATACAGGCGGAAATTATGCAGAGTCATTACCGCCGGGATTCCTGCTTCGTGGCAAGCCCAAAACACGGCTGGAGAAATCATTGTCAGTGTGTTATGGACGTGAACAACCTCCGGATTAAACTCCTTCAAAATCCGGCTAATTTCGGCCTTGGCATCCCACGCCCATACTGCGCTGGGAAGGCGGCCCAGGCGCTGCAACGAACTCTGTTGATCCAGCTCCCGGTTGTTGCGCCGGTAGAGAGCCACCTGATTTCCGGCCTGCCTGAGCAAGGCTTCTTCCTGTTCGACGACCACGTCTTCGCCGCCAGGAAACTTATACTCGTTATGAACGATCAGGATCCGCAAAGCCTGGAATCATCCGCCGACGTTATTTCCGCGCCTCAGGCCGGCTGAAGCCAACTCATCCTAGGCGGCGACGGAAGAAAAACCAGCAATCGCTGATTCCCGTTCCATTTGCATACTTCGCCATCGCCGCCTTAGATATTCCGCACAGCCCACCACGGGAAAGAAATTCGATGGGGAGTGCCAGACCAGCTCCACGTTAAAAAATGAGCGGACCGTCAAAATGAGTAATATTCCAATCGCTTCCATGGCCAGTTGGCGCTCGGCGAGTGAAAATTCCCGTTTCGTCAAATAGTGTCCCAGCAACCACCAGCATGCCAGCACGAGGAAAATCACCGGGAACAATCCCCATACGCTTGTGCCGACGAAAATCTCCAGCCAGTCGCTGTGCATCGTCGCGGTATCGCCCTTTCCAATTTCCTGCATCACCGCAAACTTCCCCGCGGCATACATTCCCACGCCGGTATAGGGATGCTGCTTCCAGACAATATAGCCGTAGGCCCACCAGTCAGTACGACCGCTAAGACTTTCCAACTCCTCGGCCGATTGCGAACGGGAGACGAAATCCCACGCCAGCGGTCCCAATGGCGTCAACAGCAGGGACGCAATGCCAGCGGCGGCCGTCCCCACTAACAGATAGAAGCGCCCGGCAATCAACAGGATTAGTATGGCGGCCAGCCCAAAACCAAGCATTGCGGACCGGGTTTGGGACATGAACAGGGAGGCACAACCGAAAATAAAGATACCTATGTACCAGGCTCCGTTCTCCACCTTTCGCTTGCCGTACGGGAATAGACGCGCCAATGCCACCAACGCAATAATTGCGCCGGCCACGCCCACGGCGTTATATCCGACCACAGGCACCACCCCTTGCAAGCGTGGGACCGGGTCGCCGGTGTCGGGTACCGGCTGCAAAGCCTCCGAAGGCCAGAACAGCAGGTTACACCACACCCAGAATAGGTTTACGCCGGTAATAATCCAGGCGAAGTTCCAAAAAACCTCGAAATCCTCCACATCGACACAATTCATGATAACGACAGCCAGGACGATGGCGTCTTCGAAAAATTCGATGGATTTGTAGGCCGAGAACGGCTTATACACCGACCAAAAGGTCGAAATGAAACCTATCAGGCAGAACACGCCTATGGCATTGAACAATCCCTGAAATACCGATTTCGGCCAGTCAATCTGTTTCCGCGCCATCCCAAGCAAAAGGACAAAGCCGATGACCAGCTCAGGCCCAATTCTCGCCCAAGTGCTCGGCGCAAGCGGGTCCGCCTGGGTGGCCTGCGCGGTTCGGGCCGACCAAACGAAATCACTGATGAACATCAGCGTCCAGAGCCAGTGGTACCAGNNTGGGGCAGCCCTATCCAAGCCAGAATCAGTCCAGCTGGTACCAGGATGATCGCCGCCAGGGCAATCAGAAAATTAACTTCCTGCGAATATTCAAAATACTCCAGGATGAAGCTCAGGCCCCAGCAGAATACCAGCGCGATCACCACACAAAAGAGGATCTTGATCCAACCAAACCGCTCCACTATGCTCGGTCTGGGGTTCGCACTCCTGGACGCGGAAAAAAAACTCATAATTCTTTCAATCTCTCCCTGTCCGCTTAGTCGCTCTTACGGTCGTAAAATCGCGTACCGATTGTCTCTGAATTTTGAAAACGTCCGCCATGCAATAGTAAACCATCAGGCTTGAACCCCGATTCGATCACGCTGCGACGATGCCGCGGTCTGTTCATATCCAGCCCGCTGCAAGGCCGATCCCGCACAGAGGTCAATCATTTTCAATTGCTCCGGCGTAAGCTTGGCGCGCCATCCGCCTACCGCACCGTTGCGAACAAACCGGCCGTCTTCGCGCGAACTGCGGTGCATCTTCAGCAGACCAGCTTCTGCACCGGACTTTCGCGTGGCGTCTTCCTTGGCCCGCATGCGCTCCAGCGAGTTATTCTCAATGGCTCGCCGAAGAGCCTCGGAATCCGCCTTGATTCCTAGAAAATTGACGATTCGTGCCAAATTCGGTTCGGTATCTTTGCGTAAATTTTCAAAACGTATCGTCAGAAGATCACCGCGAGCTTCCAGCGGAGAATCAAACCACGAATTCACATGGTGCTGCCAGGAACCAAAGGGCGCCGTTTTCCCCTTAAGGAAGGCGGCCAGGTAACCGTCAAGACTGCGGTCCGCGGAAAAAAACCGTACGAAATCCATTTCTTCCATTCGCGCGAAATTCGACAACAGAACATCGCGGAGATCGCGCACCAGATAAATCGCCCGATGGTACACGGGGCGATAACTTTCGTGCGTCTTGATCAGGCGGTGTTTGCCCGGCAATACCGGGGGAATGCCGGCCTGGCGGCCCATCTCCGGAATTACGCTATTAATACGTTCAAAGGCCGCCGAATCGCCGGTTAAAAGCTCACAGAGCAGAAAACGCAGCCATGTGCTGCCGGATCGCTCAAAAGACGCCAGAAACACATCGTCCGGCTTGATGTCCCGGTGCCGCCACCAGGCAAATGGCGCCCGCAGAGGGGTTCGCGCGGCCCGAAATCGTAATCTGCGGACTGTCTCACTCACTTTGCAATTGCTCCCTAATTCCCAGGAAATTCACTTTTCCACCGGCACGGTTTCCTATTGAAGTTCGCACTCGCGCCCGGTATGACTAAAATCTCTACAGGTTTACTGTCGAATTGCGACGAAATGCCAGTTTTCAGATGAAACGCACTGTAGGAACACCAAATGCCAGATGGCCGCCCACCGAATAGTATCATGTTTGTATGCTCTNNTTTTGTCGCGAAAATGAATACCCGGTATTCGGAACGGTCACTCCGGCTGACATCTTCGCAAAATTGTGGCTCCGCCTCACGAACTGTGCCAATCCGCTTCGTATGGCCGGCCCACTGGTTTAGTTAGCTGCTCCGCCAAACCGCAAGAGTCTCGAAAGTTTACCATGCAACAATTACTTAGCCTCCACTGTAGTGCGACCCGGGCACCCACTCCAGGTATCTCAATAGCGGCGTGACCGGCTTGTCCAATTTATTCAAGACTACCGCGCCGGCATAATTTGTCGCGACATCCACGTCCTGCAGCCATATGGCCGGAAGCCCCAAGGCATGGTCAGCGCCCCACCATCGGCCTTCTCGCAGCGATTGCCCCATCCCCACGTTGAGAAGATGCAGACTTTCCAGGCTCTCCCCTTGAGCTTTGATCCAGGCTTCCTTTCTCACCCACGCGGCGAAAAAGGCGCCCCGTTGCGCCTCCACTGAGAGCGCCCTGAGACGGCCGCTCTCTTCGACGGAAAAAAACCGATCGGCGATTTCCAGGCAGGGAAAATCGGGGCGCTGAAATTCCACATCGACGCCAACCTCCACTCGCGGGGTGATGGCCAGCAGTCCCATGTCCCTGGTATGCGAGAGGCTGAATCGCGGCACGTTTTCCTTATCCATTATCCGGGGCTTGCCGTTTTTATTCACATCAAATGAGACTGCGCGGGGATTCTGGCCCGCAATCGTGCCAAGAAGTATCCGCAATGCGCCGTGAGTAACTTTGTATTGGGCGCGATCCGATGGACGCGCATATCGAGCGGCGCGGGCGCGATCCTCAATGGAGAGAATTGAGTCGAGCGCCTCCACCACGTTCTGGGGCTGGGGGAGGTTAATACGCCAGATGTCCACGCAATGTGGACCACCTGGCGGAGCAGCGCGTTCAGTGGGCACCCACGAGGAAATTGCCGGGGTGGTCAGACTTCGATCCCAATTGCCTGGGGTCTTTCGTATAGCAGTCATTCGAGCGGCGGTGCCGGGATGTTAGCGCCGCGCAATTAGGGATTCGGTCCTCGCCGCCTGCGCCTCCAGCAGAGACCTTTTCAGAAACTCGGCAAGAACCCTTACATTAGGCTGTCTCAGCATGGTGACGTGGCCTCCAGGCACTTGGAAAATATCCACACCGCCCCGCGCCCAGGCTCCCCAGCCCGCCGTCTCATCATCCACGCCGCGCAACGATTTTTCGGCCGGTCGAAACAGCGTAACCTTGCCATCCCACACCGGCGGGTCATAAGCACGCGAGGCGCGATGACAGGCCCGCTGCACATTCTTGATGGCCGCCGGCAGGAAATACCGGTATAGAATCCTTCCCGATTTCCGCCACACTTTATAAATTCTTCGGGCCACGTACTGCGCCCGTTCCCGCGCAGGCAGGCGCGCCAATTTCGCCAGGAGTTCCGCGCGTCCCTGTTCGCGCCCCGGAAACGTATCAAACATTGCCAGCAGGGCGATTTCTTCTCCCTGTTTTTCCAGTTGCTCCGCCATTTCCAGTGCTACCATTCCTCCGAAAGAGAGGCCGCCGAGGTAATACGGGCCCTTGCCCTGGACGGTCCGGATGTCCTGGATGTAGTGCGCGGCCATATCTTCCACTCGTTCCAGGGGCTTGCGCTTGCCATCGAGTCCCTGCGCCTGCAGCCCGTAAATTGGCTGCTCGGGTGCTAGACCCAGCGCCAGCTCTCGAAAGGTCATCACTCCACCGCCCACGCCATGCACCAGGAACAACGGCGGTTTTGTTCCCCGAGTTTGAATCGGCACCAGCGATGACCAAGCCGGGGCATTGCCGCTCGTCCCGAGAACTTTGGCCAGCGTCTCCACCGTCGGCGCGTGCAGCAATGCGGTAATCGACAAACGCTTTCCGAAGCTCCGCTCGATTCGATGCATCAGCCGGACGGCCAGCAGCGAATACCCTCCCAAATCAAAGAAGCTTTGCTGAACACCAATCGGACGCACGGCCAAAACGCTTTCCCATATTTGGGCCAAGCGCGCTTCTGTATCATTTCTTGGCGCGACATATCCTTCCTCGACGATCAAATCCGTAGATTCCACGGCTGGCAGTCCGCGGCGGTCCACCTTGCCGTTGGGAGTCAGGGGCATCCGATCCAAACGCAGAAATCCGGCGGGAAGCATATATTCCGGCAGCTTGTCTCTCAGGAAGTTCCTGAGATCGGTTGAAGATGGAGCGGTCGCGTCTAATGGCACGTAAAATGCAATCAAGCGCTTTTCTCCAGATGACACCTGGCGCGCCACCACCGCGACATCTCGTAGGCCGGTGTGCTGGGCTAGCGCGGCTTCCACTTCTCCTGGCTCGACCCGAAAACCCTGAATCTTTACCTGATCATCGGCGCGGCCCTTAAACTCGACGTTTCCATCCGGCCGCCACCGAACCAGATCCCCGGTGCGATACATACGAGCCGCTGGGTCACCCGCAAAAGGATCATGCAGGAATTTCTCCGCACTGAGTTCGGGACGGTTCCCATAACCTCGGGCCACACCCGCCCCGCCTANNCGTCCAGGAGGTAGAGGCGGCAATTCGGCAGCGGGCGTCCAATGGGTAATTCCGGAAGGATAGGCAGAGAAAAATCAACTTCGTAGGCGGAGGCCACCACGCTGGTTTCCGTTGGCCCATAGGTGTTTATCCAGCGAATGTCCTTGCCTGCCAGGGTGCGCCATTGATTCAACGCGCGTGCGGTAGCCTTCTCGCCACCCACGATTACCAGCCGCAGGGTGCGTGGCAACTCCAAATTGCTCTCGGCCATTTCATTTACCAGTTCGTGCCACAGAGCTGTCGGCAAGTTCCACACGGTAATTCCATTTAAATTGGACCATTCCACCAGGCTTTTCACATCAAGCGAAACGTCATCCGTGCGTAACACCACGGCTCCTCCGGCGGCCCATGTGGGAAATAGTTCCTCCACGGAAATATCAAAACTGATTGACGAAAGCTGGGGAACCCGGTCCTTGGGCGTGAGGCCGTAAAGGCCGATCGCGGACCTTTGGTGGTTCACGTACCCGCGATGCGGGAGCAGCACGCTCTTGGGCTGTCCCGTGGAGCCAGAAGTGTAGATGACATAGGCAATATCATTGGCAGCCACCGGAGTCGAAAGATTGCCAGAATTTTCGCCCCGAATCTGATTCCAAAGGGTCGCTCCGACAACTATCTGTTCCAAATTGTCCGTTTTTAGTCCGCCGATAGCCTCGTCACGTGCAATCAGGAGACGAGCACCGGAATCTTCCAGCATGTGGGAGAGACGCGAATCCGGGTATTTCGGATCGAGTGGAACACAGGCGCCGCCCGCCTTCAAAACCGCCAGGAGGGAGATAATCAGGCCCGGCGAACTTTCCAGGCAGATGGCCACCGAATCCCCGGGCCGCACGCCGCGATGGTGCAAAAGATGCGCAAGCCGGTTGGCGCTCTCATTAATTTCCCGGAAGGTTAGCCGCTGCTCTTTATATATTGCCGCGACGCTATCTGGAGTTCGCGCCGCCTGTCTTTCGAATAGCTCGTGTACGAGCGTATTGTCTACAACACCGCCAGGTGTTGTGCTCCAGCGGCCAATCTGCGCTAGTTCAGCATCCGGCAGCATCGGCAACAAATCTATAGCTATCTCAGTCTTGCCCATTGCCGATGACAGCAGCTCTTCATAGTGGCCTGCCAAACGGGCAATCGTCTCCTCGTCCCACAGTCCCGCGTGGTAAATAAACTTCGCTGTCGCGCCGCTGGCCTTCACTTTCAGATGCAACTGCAGTTCTGTAGCCGCGCTGGCGCGAAATTCTTCCGCTTCCGTGCTTTCGGAGCCAAAGACAAATCCAGTGCGGAAGATTCCCTCCCGATAAAGGTCCCGTTCCGGATAAAACGCTTCCATCCAGATTTTGGGCGATATCCCGGCATGGGCCTCGGCCTGCCGGACTTCGGCGATTACCGATGGAATCAGTTCACCAAAGCTGGCACCCCCGTTCACCCCAATACGCAGGCACATTTCGCGAGGGCGATCCCTCTCCTGACCGCTATTTCTTCTGAGGGCGGACCCACTGCCGGAATAAAGCAGTGGGATGTCCGTCTGGCCGGTATGGCGAAAGACTAATGCGGCAAAACCAGCCAGCCACGCGCACTCACTGAACTCTCCAGCTTCGCCGGAATATCTCGCCAACTGCCCAGCGAGATCGCCTGAAATCTCCCACTCGAAAGCGCCCTGGCGAAATAATCCAGCGCTCCCGCGGGCCCGGTCCGTTGGCAACTCGATCGGATTCGGCAAGTCTCCAAACCGGCTTCGCCAGTAAGCAAGGCTCTCTTCCGGCGGGGATGTTGCACATTCCTCATATCGGGCCGGCCGCAACGACCCCGTGTCCCCGATACCCACTGTTTCTTCCACCGAGTGGCTCATGGCGGCCGCTGGGAAATTCCCGGGACGCGCCGTGCCGTCAATCACCGTAACGGACCCGGCAATTTGTTTTGCCGGTTCAGCCGACCTTACGCGAGGCCAATTGAGATCCGCGGATTGGGCGCGCTCCAGACATTCACGCAGATCCTGGGCCAGGAATTGCACGTTGGG
>PKXT01000246.1 GCA_003133505.1 Acidobacteriota bacterium | reverse complement strand
AACTGGTTACTCAGTTCCAGCCTACTTATCCGCTTGTGCAGCAGACTGACGCGCAAATCGCCGCGGCCAAGGACGCTATTGCGAAGGCGGAGAAGGCTCCAACGCTGTCCGAGAGCAGCGACAACGACCCAACGTTCCTTCTTTTGCAGTCTGACCTCGCCACGGATAAGGCAGCATTGGCCGGTTATCAGGCCCAGGTTGCGGCCTATCAGACTCAGGTGGATAAGTACCGCGCCGAAACCGTGCAGATGGATCAGACGGCCATGGGTCAGGCGCCTCTGGTATCCACGCAAAAGGCAATCTCCGATAACTACTTGCTTTACATCGGCAAGCAGGAAGAATCCCTCATCGATGAGGCCCTGGACGACCGGCGAATCATGAACGTGACCGTCGCCGAGCCCCCCATCGTACCCATGCTTCCCTTTTTCTCTCCGACCTTGTTTATTCTGTTGGGTGCAATTTGCGCGGCGTTATTGGCCGTTATTTTTGCCTATGTCGCGGAATACTACGACCCGTCCGTTTACACTCCTGGCCAAGTCATGCATGAACTCAACATTCCGGTGTTGGCCTCCATTCCGGTAACCGGTATATAAGGCGGGACGACGAAGCATGTTTCTTGAGTACTACAGGTTGCGGGAGCAGCCCTTTGGTGTAACACCGGATCCGCGTTTCCTCTATATGAGTGAAACGCACCGGGAGGCGCTGGCTTCTCTTTTCTACGGCGTGAAATCAGGCCGCGGCTTCACCGCGCTGGTTGCCAAGCCGGGAATGGGGAAGACCAGCCTCCTTTTCCGGCTGATGCAGAATCTGGAGCCGACCGCCCGCACCGTATTTCTTTTTCAGACCCAGTGTGATTCGCGGGAGTTTTTGAAATACCTGCTGACCGACATGGGTATCCAGACCGATAGCTCCGATCTGGTGAAAATGCATTCCCAATTGAACGAGACCCTGGCTGAAAATGCCAAGACCGGCAAGCAACTGGTCATCATCGTGGACGAAGCGCAGAACTTGGAGCCTTCGGTACTCGAAACGATCCGGCTGCTCTCCGATTTTGAAACGTCGCGCCAGAAACTGATCCAGATTATTCTGGCCGGGCAGTTGCAGCTGGCCGATAAACTTGCCTCACCCTCCTTGGTGCAGTTGAGCCAGCGCATTTCCATTTTGAGCCGGTTGAAGCCTTTCTCCCGGGAGGAAACTTCCGCTTACATCAATCATCGCCTTTCCGTGGCGGGACATTCCGGGGCCCCTCTTTTTAGCGCCGGGGCCGTGGATTTGATTGCGGAATTGAGCGAGGGAATTCCCCGCAACATCAACAATCTTTGTTTCAACGCCCTGTCCATGGGCTACG
The DNA here is from genome assembly GCA_003133505.1 of Acidobacteriota bacterium. GTDB lineage: Bacteria > Acidobacteriota > Terriglobia > Acidiferrales > UBA7541 > PALSA-278. The sequence continues at coordinate 4,162 of PKXT01000246.1, read as the reverse complement.
CGATCAAGCAGGCGGAAATCAGCGCTGATGTAATCAAGGAAGTCGCGGCGGACTTGAGTATTTTTTATCGTCCGGAAACCGCAACTCCGCCGGTGGCGCCATTGGTGGTGCCAGACTCTCTGCCCCTGGCTGTTAATGTTGCTGCGCCTATCGCGGCTGTGGTCCCCGTCGTTCCCGTAACCACCGGCGCGCCTATCGCCGCCAAGGCTGGCGCGGAAGGCAAGAAGTCTCCGGTTGTAACGCCAGCGGGGATCGCATCCGGCAGCCATCTTGGCTCGGGATGGGCTTCGCCCGTTCCTGGGCGGGTAAGCCATAAGGGTCGAAACGTGGCCTTGGCTGGCTGCGTCGTAGTGGCCGCATTTTTGGCCGGCTATGGCTGGCAGAATTATCATCGCGGGGCTGGGGCGCGGTCTGGCGAAGTACGAGCGGAATCCATGGCAGCGGTGGCTTCTACAAAGGCCTCGCCAACGGTCTCGCCGGTGACCCTGACGGGGGGCGCGGTTCCGGGCAACAATTTGCCGTCCAGCGCCTCTCCCGCGCGATCTGGAAAACGGGTTTCGGCGGCCCACGCTGCTGGCAGACGGGGCGCCGCCGCGGGCGGTCCATCCGGCCTTCCCGCTAACGTCCAGTCCGTGCTTGTGAAGCCGAATGACACGTTGTGGGGGCTTAGCCAGAAATATTCATCGCCCAGCGCCACGGCGGATAATTTTCACTCGATTACATCGCTAAACAACTTGGCAAATCCAAATCATATAGAAGCCGGTCAGCGTCTTCTGCTGCCCTTCCAACCGGCCAGCGGAGCCAATGCCTCCACGGATAGCGCGCCGCCGGCCACGAAACCAGACTAATTCCAGCGCAGGGGAACGCCCCTGGAGGTAGAGTACTTTGAGTAAAAACTTTGAACTTTTGCAGCAGGCCGAGAAGGAGCAGGAGCTTCACCGGCCGCCAGTATCTGCATCTTCGGCCAGATCCCGCGATGGCCTGCCCCGCCGCCTGCGGCTCGATGGGCGCACGCTTGAGGAATCCGTCAGGCTGGTGCAGCAATTATTTGTATCGCCCAAGGAGGCTGCCCCCCGCGTGGTGATGTTTACCGCCGCCAACGAGGGCGCCGGTTGCACCACGGTCTGCGCGTGCGCGGGCGAGGCCATGCTCACCCAGTTGAGCGGCTCCATCTGCCTGGTGGATGGCAATACGCGCCACCCTTCTCTCCACAAGTTGTTTGGAGTGGATAATCACCGCGGCCTCACCGAGGCGCTGTCCGCCTCCGAGCCCATTCGCAGCTACGTCCAGGCCACCAGCAATCCTCGCATCAGTCTGCTATCCACTGGCGCGCGCCCGGGCGAGTCCTTTATGAATATGGCCGCTCTCACCTTGCGCATGGACCAGTTGCGCCGGGAGTTTGATTACGTCCTGGTGGATTCACCGCCCGCCAATATGAACGCGGAAGCTCTGGCCCTTTGCCACGTGGTGGATGGAGTGGTTCTCGTCCTCCAGTCGGCCGTCACCCACCGGGCGGCCACTCGCCAAACTGCCGATGCGATTGAGGCCAGCGGTGCGAAGGTGCTGGGCGCGGTTCTGAATCAGCGCACCTATCCCATTCCCCAAAAGCTCTACGACCGCCTGTAAATCTCGCGCGGTTGGGCCGCCGGAGACATTGGCTGGCGGCCTCCATCGACCCCCTGCCCGCGCAGCATCGAAGGGTTAGCCCTGCCGCCCATGGTGCTGTCATCCCGGAGAACCCGCAGGGTTTATCCGGGACCCATTTGCTCCCATTCCAACTCGAAACCGGCCCGTCCCCAATCGTCCCCGCACATACTTGTCATTTCCGCGAAAGCGGGAATCCAGCCCTTCTTATTCCGATGGAGACAATGGCCGCCCGCCAGTCGTGGCCTTCGCCTCGTCACGCCAAACTTCTCTCTGCCCCGCGCCTCCGTCAGGGCACGCCTTCAGCCGTGCCGGCTCACCCACCGGGCCACTGCGGCTTTAGCCGCTGAGGCGATTCTATCCTCCCGGAAAACGCGAAGCTTTTATCCCCGGGGCCAGGTGGATGTTTTGCCCTTACAACCAGTGGGCCCTCCCGAAGGCGGTTCCGTCGGGCTATTCTCCATCGATTCTGGCAAAGGTTGTCTAACCCAGGTTTCAAGTTCGCCTCTTGGATCTAATAGCATCGTCGCCTCCGTAATGCCCTGGCCTCCGCGCCCATTTTAACCCCCGTAACTCACAAAACCGTGTCGCTGTTCGGCGAAAGCGAGCGCGTGACAGCGCAGGACGGCGCTGTGACGATGCGCGACAGTGTGAACCGGACTCCTCGAAGATTTATTTACAGATAGAGGTCTTGCAATTCGCGATTTGGGGGCGACAATGTACGGATGCGCGTGGCCAAGCCAAATAACTCGCGATTTCGGAAGCCGGGGGATAAACCTGATCCAGGTAGATTCCTAATCGCTACACCGCCGACAGTTGTTCTCGCGCAAGTCACGTGGAATGTGAATTATATGGTTTCCTAATTGGCACAAAAACGCGACTTTCGCAATTACGCTAAACCGGCACGAGGTACCATTCCAAGCTGCAAGAGAGAGGGGGAAATTCGATGGAAAACGAATCGAACGCAACCGTTAGAATTACCCGTCGCTATACCGCTTCACCCGAGCGCGTATTCGATGCCTGGCTCGATCCGGCGGCCGCTGGCAAATGGCTTTTTGCTACTCCCACCGGGCGGATGGTGCGCGTCGAAATTGACGCGCGGCCAGGGGGCCGCTTCATTTTCGTGGACCGCCGGAACGGCGAAGACATGGAGCACACTGGCGAATACATTGCAATCGAACGCCCCCACCGCCTGGTATTCACTTTCGTGGTGCCCAAGTATTCTTCGGTTACGACCCGCGTCACGATTGACATCTCTCCGCTAGCCGAGGGATGCGAACTTACCCTGACTCATGAAGGTGTACTCCCCGACTATAAAGAGCGCACCAAAGACGGCTGGGCCGGCATTCTCGACGGCCTTGCGGGTACACTTGCCAGCTTACCTGGCTCTGAAAGCACGAGTGCAAGCGCAGCCCCGCGAGAGTCGCCGCAATCCTAGTCGCAGTGGAGGAAACGGCCCCGTTCGCCTAAGTAAGGTATTTCTGTAAGCGGTCCCAGTAATGGGCTTTCCATCCCCAGGTCAAGTTGTCATACTCGCCCTCCGGGAATCCTGTGTGGTCCAAAACTACGATGGCGCCGGAGTCTTGGGGCTTAAGTTCAAATCTGACGATTGAGTAAACGCCCGCATCCCAGTGGGTGGGGCGCCATGCCTGCACGATTCGCTGATTAGGTATCAGCTCCACATTTCGTCCAACGATCAATCCACCGAACAGGGAAAAAGCGCCGCCCGCTTTCGGGTCAATCTCTGCGGGCAGGCCAGAGAAGGCCGCGAATTGCTTCGCATCCAACAGCACTTCATAGATGCGCTGAGGGCTCGCCTTGAAACTGGCTTCCTGGTGAAGAGACGTACGCGCCTTGTTTGCGGGACTGCCTGGTATTTCCTTCATGGCCTGCCGGGGGGCCTTACCCCAAACGCTCGAGCCTGCCGCCAAGCCGCCAAAAGCAATTGCAATGCCCGCGATCATTTGCCGGCGCGTGGACTCACACCGTAGCACAGCCAAAGCTTCCCCGTCACTCATTAGTCTTCCTCCTGGAGTTCCACTCTCAACGCCGGCGAACAATAGCACGGGGTGAGGTCCTATTCAAGATAATGTTCCCGCGGATCGCGAACATTTGACGAGAGCCTGGAAAAGGTGGCGCGCCAGTAGTCGGGAACCAATGACTATTGGAGAAGGCCGAGCCTTCGCTCCAGCGCTTGAAATCGTGGATCCGAGCGTAGCGGGTCCTAAGCATGGTCCACATTGAGGAATAGTAAGCCGATGTCGTGCTGTTGATAGGCCAATCCCAGATCGGCCAGGGCTTGCTCTTTCTTCCCAGATTGGAGTACGCGCGCGCCGAGCCCCAACCCCGAACCCGTGGTTTTTGTATGTTCCGCAGGTCTCCCCAATACGCCATGGCCTCCTGCACTCCACGATATCCACTGGACGCATATATTTGTTGGGTCTTGCTGGTGGCGCCGGACCTGGCGCGAAATTCCTTCAGCCACGCATCATACATTCCCTTGCTTTCATAATATTCC
>PKXT01000363.1:450-6247 GCA_003133505.1 Acidobacteriota bacterium | reverse complement strand
CCATACGGCGCAATTCTCCCAGCGACCAGCCTTCGTGGATCAGCAGCGGCACGCCTGCCAGTGTCACCTCCGCGAAGGTAATCAGCCAAATTACGATAGCCATCACCGCGGCCGTTTCGCTGGAGACACCATACACGGCGGTGAGCACCAGAAACGTCGCCAATTGCGATCCCCCGCCAACACCTGGCAATTGTAGTGCCGAGCCTACCATTGTGAAGGTCATAATCAGCAGTGCGTCCGTAAACGTGAACGCCGCCATTCTGCCGCCGAGGGCGTGCGATACCCAAATGTAAATCAGCGCGTTGCAGCCCCAGTGAATGATGGTCAGCACGATGGAGATGGCGAGATCGCCGGCGTTGCGAATGGCGTGCAGCCCGCTGGCGAAAGAGTTGAATAGGCCGGCGACACGCGCGATGCGGGGACGCGTGCGCCCCAGCGATTCCAGGCGCGCGCCCAGTGCTCCCGCTCCGTGGATGCGGAGGTATATCAGGAACGCAATAGCCCCGACCGCGCCAAGAAGAAGCATTTCTCCGGCATGGCGCGCGAAGGCCAGCAGCGGACCCGCCGTGCCGCTTACGGGAGCGCCGCGCCCCACCATCAGCAGCGCAAAACCCGCCGCGAAAGCGGTGGCCGAAAGATCGTAGATACGTTCGAGGACGTAGGTGCCGAAGACGCTGCCGACCGGCACTTTGTCCTTGCGCGAAATCAGCAGCGGACGAATGGGCTCCGCCGCGCGGCCCAGGAGGAAGAGGCAGGCGAATCCCATCAGCGTGCAGGGATAGATATTGCGGAAATGGGCGGGGCCGGTTCTGCGCGCGAAGAACGTCCAGCGGACAGCGCGGACGCCGTAGCAGATGTAAATCATCACCACCGCGAGCAGCAAGTAGCCGAGGCGAGCGTGGCGCGGCACGTCCCACAGCAGCGCCCAGCGGAAGCCGGCCAGGTGGATGCTGTTGCGCAGCTTGTAAATCGCCAGGAGGATAACCCCCAGGCCAGCGAGAGTGATCAGGGCTTTGCGGAGTCCGGTTCGCACTGCCGCGAATCGTGACAGCGCCGCGCGGCACTGTCAAGCGCACGCGATGATCCAACCCAATCATCTACCGCAAGCATCAATCCGATCAGTGAGACGCACTCAGCAACCTGGGGTGCGGCGGCTCTCTCTGGGAACGCCAATCTNNGGGGGGGGGGGGTGACTCTCCCGATCCTGAGTCTCAAGTGAGCGTCAGCCATGGTTGAGAATCGTTAAGATGTCAGACGACCTCGTGGATCGTACTGTCGGGGCCCTTGCCGGACGCCCCTGAACATGAATGGGCCGCATTTAGGATCTGACCACGGAAGCATCTTGATAACTGTGTAGGGCGGCAACTAAACTTCTCTAATCCCAATCAGAATAACAATCTCTCAATCGTTCCGTCACCTTGTTTCTCCCGTCCTCGGATGGCGCCAGAGGCGGAAGGCGCCGAGGAAGGCATTGGTGTTTTCGCCGCGGCGGACGCCGTTGGGAAGGCGGTGCAGGAGTTTGGCATTGCCCCCGCCGAGGACGACGTAGTCGGCTTCGAGCGAGGCTTTCAGTTCCCTCACCACGTCCATCACGTGGCGGCGCCACTTCTTCTTGCCCAGGCGCTTCAGACCCGCTTTGCCGACGTAGTCCTCATAGGTGCGGCCATGCTTGTAAGGAAGATGGGCGAGCTCGAGGGGCTGCAGGATTCCGTCCACAATCAGCGCGGTACCGAGACCCGTGCCCAGGCCGAGGAACAACATGCGGCCGCCGTGGTAGCTGCCGAGGGCTTGCATGGCCGCGTCATTGAGGATCCTGACAGGATGATGGAAGGCTTTGCGGAAGTCGAAGCCGACCCAGCCTCCGCCGAGATTGTGGGGCTCGGTTACGGGCTTGCCGTGGAGTACAGGGCCGGGATAACCGATGGAAACGACATCGTATTGCCATTGGGTGACGGCGCGGAGGACGTCGGCGACCATTTGGCGGGCTGTCATTCTCGGGCCGGAGTCAATTTTGATGGGGGTACGATGGCCGGTGGCGAGGAGTTTGATGTGCGTGCCGCCGACGTCAATGGCGAGGACGCGTAGTGGTGATTTTTTCATGGGAACGCTCCCAATACAGTCTATTCATGGCGGCAGGCCAAGCGCAAGAAGGGCGGAAGGCGGGTGGTGCGGAGGGCTGGGAGCGGAAGGAAAAGAAAGAGAGATTCCTCATCCCCAAGGGATTTGGAATGACGAATTCAGCGGAGGTGTAAGGGAGATGGGTGGTTCCGGTGGGGGCAACGGGTCAAAAGGCAAGATGCCGGGGTCCGAAGCCGGGCCTACATAAGGCAAGTGCAAAGGTACGGAGAAAGGCAAATGCAGATCCTTCGCTGCGCTCAGGATGACAGGGTTGGGGCGTGGCGATAAATGGAGCGGGAGGTTAAGGGGCGAGGGTGCAGGGCGCTGGAAAGGCGACGGGTCCAGAGCGGCAGGATTGAAAAAACAAAGGCGTAAATCCGCCCGCATGAATGCGGCCGCTACAAGGGCGCAAAGAAGAACGCAAGAACAAGGCAAAGGCGAGGCGAAGGCAAGCGGCGGCAAGTCGCCGCACTCCACATGCGTTACGAATCGTAAGGGGCGGACTAGGAATGACAACGCGCTGCGAGTCGCGCGATATAAGGCAAGAGAAAAGCAAAGGGACGGAAAAGGCAAATGCGGATACTTGGCCTGCTTATGGTGAATAGCGCGAAAGGAACATTTGGGGGTGCAGGTACGTTATTCTCATTGAGGTTGGAAGTTGAAGCGGAAGTGGAAACAGCTACCGAGGCGAATTGAGATTGGAGCCGGACGCCCAACTGGTGCAGCATTGCCTTCAGGGCGATACGGCGGCGTGGGAGGAGCTTGTTCACCGACACACGCGAAGAGTTTACAACCAATGCTACCGGTTTACAGGGCGCGGATCGGATGCGGAGGACCTCTCCCAGGAAGTTTTTCTGAGGGTCTATCGCACACTGGCCAGCTATCAATCGGTGCAGGGCGCGTTTGCCACATGGTTGACGCGGGTGACGCGCAATTTGCTGGTGGACTATTACCGGCGCACGCGCCGCGACCGGCTGACCGATTCGCTGGACGATGCTCTGCCCTACGTGGATGCAAAGCCTTCGGGGGGAAGAAGCCCGGAGAAACTGGCATTGGGCGCGGAACTGAGCGCGCAAGTGCAAGCGGCATTGATGAAGCTTTCTCCCGATTTGCGCGAAGCGGTGATTTTGCGCGATTTGCAGGGGCTGGAATATGCCGAGATTCAGCACGTGATGGACGTGCCGGAAGGTACGGTGAAATCAAGGATCAATCGCGGCCGCATCGAAATGGCCAAGGTGCTGACGGAAATGGGAGTGGGGCCGGCTTAAATTCCCGCGCGAAAGGACATGTGGGGAGATGTGGGTGAAGAGGAACAGAAAGGCAAGAAGAAAATCAACAATACCCAGTGAGAACGAAAATGGAATGGACATGCCTACAATCCGAAGAAAGGCTTAGCGATTACCTGGAAGGCGCGCTGAATCCGGAAGAAGCGCGCGCTTTCGAGGCACACGCTAATAGCTGCGCCAATTGCCAGCCGATGCTTTTGCTGGTACGCGATATGCTGCTGCATCTGCGCGGCCTGGAAGAAATCGATCCTCCCGCGCACCTGACGCGGCGCATCCTTGACTCGACCCTGGGGGACGCGACCATTGGTCCGCGCAAGCGGACAGCGGCCTGGGGCAAATGGGTGCAATGGCTGCGTCCGGTGTTAAGGCCGCAATTCGCACTGGGAGCGACGGCAGCGGCATTCTCGCTAGCGGTGGTGCTGCAATTCGCGGTACCGGTGCGGTGGAAGAAGACAGTGCTGAGTCCGCAAGAGGTTTATCACAGTGTGGACCGGCAGACGCATCTGGTGTACGCGCGCGGCGCAAAATATGTGAATGACCTCCGCGTGGTGTATGAGATTCAATCACGCTTGCGTCCCGAAGCGCCGCCGGCAGAGCAGCCAAGCCATCCCCACGCATCGCCAGAGCAAAAATCACAGCAGGAAGGAACGCCAGGACAAAGCTCCAATCGAACCTATCAGTATGTGGCGCTGGAGAATACGCCAGGCGAATCACAGGAGCAGTGGTCAGGCAATTCGCCAGACAGCCTGTGGCTGGACAAGGAAGGCGGGATTGAGCTCCCAGCGAAGTTTGACGGCGAGCCAGCCCCAGGGAGGGATTTGTAATGAACTGCGCTGTCCATCAAGACGTTACCGCAACCGGGTATTGCCGCAATTGCGGCAAGCCCATGTGCCCGCAATGCACGCGCGAAGTGCGCGGCGCGCTCTATTGTGAAGATTGCTTGGCCCAACGAGTGGCGCCCGCGCCAGGTGCGGCGATGCCACCGCTACCTCCATTGGCCAGCCGCCACGGAGACGGGCACGCGGCACTCGCGTGCGCGCTGGGATTCATTCCCGGCCTGGGCGCGGTCTACAACGGCGAATATATGAAGGGGCTGGTCCACGTGCTGATTTTTGGCGGCATCATTGCCGCGCTGACTCAGGATTTGCCGACAGCTCTCTATCCGATATTAGGTGTGGCGCTGGCAGGATTTTATTTCTATATGCCAATTGAGGCTTACCGTACCGCTCGCGCGCAACATGCCGCGGCGGTGGGCACAATGCCCTACGGCAGCGCGCCCTATGGCAACTATCCTTATGGAGCGCCTGCTGGAACTGTGGCTTCCGGCGCGACATTCGATTCAGCGGTAACCGCGGGAATGACTGGCGCGGGATTGGCGGGCAGCGCAATACCCGCTGGCGGGCATGGCGTGGGGGGTGGCGTTCCACCTGCATNNCCGATTGGAGCCATCGTGCTGATCGGGCTGGGAATTTTGTTCCTGCTGGGAAATTTCGGGGTACTTCGCGACGATTGGGTGGACAAGGGCTGGCCGCTAATACTGATCGCGATTGGCGTGGGATTGATTATCAGGAAGGTGACGTCGGACCGGGACTGTTCCTAGTCCACCGGTAGCGGAGGAATTTATGTCTTCAAGATTTCGATGTACGTGCATAAGGTGCAGATTTTCAAGCTTGCTCGGCCCGGTGATGCTGGTCACGATTGGCGCCCTCTTTCTGGCGCAGCAATTCACTTCCTACCGGTTCGGAGAGTTGTGGCCGGTGATCCTGATCGTGCTGGGGGTGTGGAAAGTGCTGCAATACATGATGCCCTCCGACGGACACGCCTGCCCTGTGACACGCCAATGACCGAAGCATATATCCCCGGCGGTCAAGTGGCCAGCCACAGACATTCGCGAAATTCGTTGTTTACGGGGATCCTGCTGATCTTTTTTGGCGCGCTGCTATTGAGCAGGCGATTTTTCCCCGGCTTGGCCATTGGGAGCTTTCTGGCGCGGTAGTGGCCGGTGCTGCTGATTTTCTGGGGATTGACACTACTGCTCGAACAGCGCGCGGCACGCAAAGCGGGACGGCCTTTCCGTGCGCTCAGCGGAAGCGATTTTGTAATTGTGGTGGCGCTGGTTCTGCTCATTTCGNNAACCATTTCAGCAGCCACGCCGCAGACTGGGGAATTTCACCCGACTGGATGCGCGAAAGCGCCACTTCCTCGGAAGAGCTTCCGGGTACTGCGGTGCAGGCAGGCGATCAAATACAGGTGAATATTCCGGCGGGAGATATTACCGTCCACAACAGCGAAGACAACATGCTGCACGTGGTGGCCAAGCGCATGGGTTACGCGTGGGACAAAAATGACGCGCAACGAATGGCGCAGCGAATTGACGTGGCGATTGTACGTCA
>PKXT01000363.1:0-400 GCA_003133505.1 Acidobacteriota bacterium | reverse complement strand
GGCGATGTGAGCATATCGGATATGAAGGGCGGCGCTACGGTGATTACGCGCACGGGAGACACCGAGATTCATAACGTCGCGGGAGACGTGGACATTCAAAGCCGGCATGGCGATGCGGAAATTAGTGGAGTGCAGGGGAACTTGACTCTTGAGGGCGCGGGCGGCCAGGTGGAAATCGCCGACGTGACCGGCAGTGTCACGCTGCAGGGAGAATATTTTGGGCCGATTCGGGCGCGCAATGTTACCGGGGAGATGCGGTTCACCTCTTCGCATACGCAGGCGACCATCAGCCAATTGACCGGGCACATGGAAGTGGACTCGGACAGCCTGGAGGTCGCGGATGTTGGCGGCGCGCTCAAACTTTCCACGCATGATAAGGACGTCACGCTCGAAAATATTG
>PKXT01000054.1:829-8619 GCA_003133505.1 Acidobacteriota bacterium | reverse complement strand
AGTCTTGTTCGCTCTTGAATACAATTCCGCCCTGCGCCCAGAACGAATTGCTCTCCTCCGGCCTGTGCGCTCGCGTCATCATGATCACATCGGCGCCCTTTTCCGCCGCCGCCCATGCCGCCGCGCAGCCTCCGAGGCCGCTTCCCAAGACCAGAATGTCAGCTTGTTCCATGGTTTGTTTTAGGTCTTCACAACTCTACAGGACGCGCATCTCCATGCTGATGTCCGCCGCAATGACCGAATGTGTCAGCCCTCCCACGGAGATCCAGTCAGCGCCCGCTTCCGCGAAGCCGCGAGCCGTTGCGAGGGTGATTCCGCCGGATGTTTCCAGAATGATTTTTTCGTCTCGCGCCGCGCCGCGATTACTCTCGGTTGCACGGACATACTCTACTGCCTCGCGCGCACGTTCTACCGTGAAATTATCCAGCATAATCACGTCGGGCCTTTCCGCCACCGCTTCCCTCAATTCGTCCATGCTGGTTACTTCGACTTCCAGCCAGCGAATAGCATTGGGCCTTTCCCGACGTGATTCATCGCGCGCGCGTTTAGCCGCTCGTATTGCCGCACCCACGCCTTTTGCCATGCGAACATGATTGTCTTTAATGAGGATGGCGTCGTTGAGCCCGAAGCGATGATTTTGGCCACCGCCAATCTGTACGGCGTATTTTTCAAACGCTCGCAGGCCCGGCGTGGTTTTGCGCGTATCCAGAATTTTAGCGCCGGTTCCGGCCACAGCATCCACAAATTGACGCGTGACTGTTGCAATGCCACACAAGCGCTGCAGCAGGTTGAGCGCAACGCGTTCGCCAGCCAGCAATGCGCGGGCATTGCCACTTACATTGGCGGCCATATTGCCAGGAACTAGTCGCGCTCCATCGGCTTTCGCCTCCAGCACCACGAGGTGCGGGTCCACTAGCCGCAGCGTTTCCAGCGCCAAATCAATTCCCGCGAGCACCAGCGGACTCTTCGCTTCAAATCCAGCTCCGGCTCTCGCGTCGGCGTCCACGGTGGCAAGAGTGGTGACGTCCCCAGCGCCAATATCTTCCGTAAGAAATCGCCGCAGAATTTCAATTCTCTCGGGGAGTGAAAGAGGAAGGCTCACGGCGGGAACGATGATACTGGAAACCTAACTCATCTCCAGCATGCGCTGGATGGGCAGAAGCGCTCGTTGGCGCAGGCCTTCGTCCATCGTGATTTCCGGGCTGCGCCGCTTCATCGCCAGATAAACCTTTTCGAGCGTGTTGAGGCGCATGTGCGGGCATTCATTGCACGCGCAATTGCTTTCCGGCGGAGCGGGAATAATCAGCTTTCCGGGCATTGCGGCGTGCATGGCGTGCAAAATTCCCGGCTCGGTGGCCACAATAAATTCGCTCGCCGCGCTTTCTTTCACTCGCCGCAGCAACGCGCTCGTGGAACCTACGAAATCGGCGATTCGCAAAATGGGCTCTTCACATTCGGGGTGGGCGATCAGCTCCGCCTGTGGATGCTGCTCGCGAAGCTGTGCGATTTTGCGCAGCGAAAACGTTTCATGAACGATGCACGCCCCCGGCCACAAAACCATGTCGCGGCCGGTCTGTTTCATCACCCAGCGGCCCAGATTGCGGTCTGGAGCGAATACTATCGGCTGGTCAATGGGAATCTGCGAAACGATTTTCGCAGCATTACTCGACGTGCAGATGATGTCGCTCATCGCCTTTACCGCCGCGCTGGTATTGATGTAGCTCACTACCGTATGCCGCGGATAGCGCGCCAGGAATTTTCCAAACAATTCCGGTGGACAGCCATCGGCCAGCGAGCAGCCCGCATTGGCATCCGGCAAAAGAACCTGCTTCGCGGGATTCAGGATCTTCGCCGTCTCGGCCATGAAGTGAACGCCCGCAAACACAATCACATCCGCATTGGTTTCCGCAGCGCGCCGTGAAAGCTCCAAACTGTCGCCAACGACGTCGGCCACATCCTGAATATCCGACTCCTGGTAATAATGCGCCAGGATAATCGCATTCAATTCCACTTTCAGCCGGATAATTTCGCTTTCCAGGTCCAGCAGCGGCAGCATCCGCTCGTCTTGGTCCACGGCTATGCTGGTAAAGGGGTCAGACACAGTCGTCCGAGCGGCCAAAGCAGCCGGCGAAAACAAAGCTGTACTGGAGATTTCCATTTTGGTGGCTGGATACGTTCTAAGCAGAGCGCCTCAATCAGATGTTCTATCTTACCTCTATTTGATGAGCCGGGAGGCCGCCGGGTCGCCACGTTTTCTCTAATGCCCGTTACCGGAGGGGATGTAACCCAGGAGGAACTCTAGCCGCATGTGATCACGCGGTTTCCTCATCGGATCAATGCTGAAGCGTTTCTAAAAGAAAAACGCCCCGATAGCCTGAGCCACCGGGGCGCCGAAGTGCCAAGCGTATACGTGGGTCTATTGAACGGACGCCGCGCTGGATGCCCCCGCACCACCACTCTGTAAAAATGCCGTCAAGCTGGCCTGTTGGGCGTCCCGCGTCTGAATACAAATCGTACTCCGCTCGCGGCCCTGCGAAAGTTGCCGCTCCTTGTCGGGAATATTCTGCGTGGCGAAGAATTGCTGCGCATCGTCGCGCAGATTCGCATCGCAGAACGATCCCGATACGCCTCCGGCAATTCCGCCCGCGGCCATTTCCGAACCGAGCTTTTTAACGATATCGCCGTAGTGTTTTTTCACAAACGTCCACGCGATAACCTCGGTCTCCGGATTGCCGAAAGCGCCTCCAAACAGGAACAAATCCTGTCCACGAACTGCCGGCGTGAGCATCATATCCAGCGTCCGCTGTTCCAGTTCTGGCTGTTTGAAGGCGATGAGCGCCCCAAAATAATTGTAATATTCCTCTGGCGACTTCACGGCCTTGAGATGAGCGACGAATGAGTCGTACAGCGCAGTGTCTCCATTCTNNCGATAACCGTGGGGTCCACTGACGCCGGGTCCTTCATATAGGAATTTACTTCCTGCTGAGCCAGCAGGATCGCTTTGGGGTCCTTTCCGTTGATTGCCGTCGTGCTCAGCAGGAGGCTGCGCGTCTGGCGAATATCGTCGGAATCACCGGGCTTTCCTGTCCATCCGATATCGTTGAGCATGGGATCAATTAAATTGCGGGTCCATTCCTCAAAGGCGGCACGGTCCGCGTCATTTGCCAGGCGATCATGGATGAACTGGAAATTGCCAAACATTTGCCCAAGTACCACGCTGTTGCGCTCTCCCTTTAGCGCGGTCAGCAGGCTAAGGTAGTCGGCGATGGTTGCGCGTCCCACGTGCATTCCGGCCCAGGTATCTCCCAGAAAGCGGATGCGCTCTTCGGGCGTTAGCTTGGTTGCCGCGACATTGGTTAATTCACGTTGGGTTTGCGTGTCATACGACGTCCGGTAATATCCGCGTCCGCCGGCATTGGCGAAAATCCACGGTGAGCATGCTCCCGGCAGCGAAAACGTTTGCTTCTGCGATGCCAGCAGCACGCTCTTTTCCGCGCCCGAGGAATCCTTCAGCAGCACGGGCACTTGCCATAGTAGTGACGATCCCGCCTCATATTTATCGCGTTCCGAGAAATACCGGCGTTGCGACAGAGTGACGGCTGGATGTCCCCCGTCGCACGCGTTTTCCAGAGAAATCATCGGCGCCCCCGGCTGGTTGATGAACGTGGGCATGATCTTGTCCACAGGCTTGCCCGAGGCCGCGGTAATGGCATTCCAAAAATCCGCGGAAGTGGCGTTGCCGTATTTGTGTGCTTCCAGATAGGTGTTCGCGCCTTTGCGGAATGTCTCGGGGCCTACATAGGCCTCCACCATGCGCAACACCGATCCAGCTTTGTTGTATGCCACTCCATCAAACAGGTTGTTAATCTCAGCCGGAGTATTGGCTACGTCCGCATGGATTGGCCGCACCGCTGACACGGCGTCCACACCCAGCGCGCCATCTGTTTCCTGAATTTCGCTCAACTCCGAATGCCACTCGGGATGGTTTGNNCGCCGAACCACTGGTGGGCCATTTCGTGGGCCAGGACGCTCACTACGTTTTGTTTTGTTCCCACCGACGCGCCGTGTGGATCAACCAGCAACAGTACTTCGCGATAGGTGATTGCAGCGGTGTTTTCCATTGCTCCAGCCGCGAAATCGGGGAAGGCGATAAGGTCGAGTTTTCCGTAGGGATACTTGATTGAATAGTAATGGTTATAAAATTTCAGGTTTCCTTCCGCCGTTTCCAGCGCGTAGTTCAGCAGCCCCTTGTTTTCAGGTACGGCGCATACGCGGACGGGAATCGCATCCTGTGAGCCGGAGATGCACTGGAAGTCGCCGACCATCATGGCCACCAGATAGCTCGACATCTTCGGCGACGCCGTGAACACCAGCGTGTGCTTGCCGTCGCCAGGGCCTGGCGTATCCGACTCGATGCGTCCGTTGGAGATGGCCGTGTCGTCCTTGTCAATCACCAGCGTCACGTGGANNAGCCGGTTCATCGAAGGAAGGGAAGGCGCGCCGCGCATCGGTAGGCTCGAATTGCGTCACCGCGTATCGCCGGCGCTGTGTCTGGCTCAGATAGAACCCGCGCAATTCATTGTTCAAGGTCCCTTGGAACATCATGTGCAGTTCCGCCGGACCCGCCGGGACCGCCGTTGGCAGCGTGAGCGTGGCTTGTTCTTTCGTCGCGTCAAACGTCACCGTCGCGGCTTGCTTCGAACCGCCCGCGGTAACCTCCGCCANNGGCGTTCAGCACGATGTGATCGGTGCCTTTCAGGAGGTTCACCTGGATGGTCTCTTCGCCTGTAAACGTAGCGGTCGGCAAATCCGGAGTAAACTTCATATCGTAACTTTCCGGCGTGACCGCATCCGGCAGACGTTGCGCGCTGGTCGTCCCTGCCCCCGTCAGCGCCGTCACGATCAAGCCTGTCCCAAAAGTGGCCAGAAGCAGTGCTCCCAGCGAAATGCTTCGCTTCATATTTCCTCCTGAATTCATTCGTCTCCCGATGAATTGCCTAAAAAAGTCCCTTAAATAACTATTCAGCCTGCCCGCCAAATCCGCTGGTACCGCGCCACTGCCCCTTGCAGCGCCCGGTTTTATCCAGCTCATGCCGATATTTTGATACGCATGTACCCTTTATCGGGCCACCGGTCAAACAGGATCGAAACGCGGCGCAAGCATGCCCAACTAGCCGCGGCTTCGATTGCCATCATAACGTACGCACCTGGCAGTCTTTTTGTTTCCAAGGCCGGCCGCAATTGATCTCGTATTTTAGGGATCGCGGCTTCAGCCGTGACATTGACCCCAGCGCGAGATCGGGCTCCAGCGCATGAAGTCTCGCGAGGCGAGCCGGAGCGGATCCGGTGCCGTTAAATGTGGCACTGAGGTTCCGCATTGCTAAGCACACCCCAGCTCCTCTAAGCCCGCGTTGCGCACGCCCCGGCACTACTTCAGGACTCCTGCGTACAGACAACGCGCTCTCGATTCATATACGGAAACTTCAAGTAGCCTATGAATAAGGGGCGGGTAAGCGGTGCGCTACGCGGTGGCGGCGCATGTTATCGGCGGCAAAGGTCCGAATCCGCAGATCCGACTGCGCCTTGGAAGTGCATAGCAGGATGTACCCCGCTTCCCGGTCTTCGGGGAAATATTGCTCGCAATCGCTCGAATCGAATTCACCCGGCGCTAGCAATTGTCCCGCGCAGGTCAGGCAAAATCCCTGATGGCAGATCGCGGGAAGCTCAACACCCTGCGCCAGCGCCGCATCCCAAATGTGCTCGTCCGCGCCAGCGCTAATTTCGTGCACGCCGTCAGGTCCCTCCAGTGTTACGCGAAATGTGCGGGCGGGACTGTTCACAGATTCATTTGTCATCAGAACTCAAATCGGCCTGATGCTCACTGCAAACACGACAGGATTACATCGCAGGCCACTGTTGAAAGGATATCACCGGGGGAGATTAGTGGACCCTGGCAAGCCTGGCGTTCCTTTGTGCAAGCAGAAAAAAAGGGGAAGGAGTGGAGCGCGCGCGGCGTGAACCGCATGCGCTCCCTCCGGCAGATCACTTTTGTCTATGGATTGTAGAAACTTGCGTTCTTGGAATATGGGGCATGGCCCGGCTCGCCCCGGCGGAAATGTCCCGACGGGATGGACTTGCCGTCGCGCTCATGGGCCAGCAGCTCGATGAACCACGCTTCGTGCTCCACTTCCTCATTGAGAATTCGCGCGGCCATATCGTAGGTGCGCGGATCCTTGCCAAATGTCATATCGCAAATGGCCGACCAACTTCGGATAGCGCAGCGTTCCGACTCCAAGAGCAGCGTCAAAATATTGACCACCGTTGGTGGATCGGGCAGCTTCGCGGCGCGGCAGCCGGCCAGGTCATGGAAGGTAGGGAGGTCATTGGGAAGTTCGCCGCCGAGCTCGTAAATGCGCGGGACAATCAGTTCCCAGTGGGCCCGGTCTTCCAGACGGGCATCCTCGCAGATTTCCTTGTAGTCCTCATAGCCCGCGAGGTGCATCCGCAGGATGGTGTAATAGTAGTAGGTGCTCGCAAATTCCGCGGCGGCGTTCGCGATGAGCATGGTGATGAGCTTTTCCACGTCCACGCCGCGCGCGCGAATCACTTCCACTCCCACGCGTTGTGTCACGTCGCCCCATTTTACCGTGCCTTTGGGCTCTTCGGGCAGTTCAGGTTTGCCCGATTGTCCTGGTTTATTGCCTGGTTGTTCGGCCATTGGCCCTCCTTACACTTTGATCCTACGCGGCTCCATCGCAATAGGTCAAAGATATAATTCCTATCGTTTGTATAGGACATTGCTCTGGGATGTGACGTGCGCAAAGTGCGCAGGGGCAAGATCGCCCGAATTTTCCGTTGTCCCGATGACCGCTATACCCGCGGGCGGCGGGAGGATTATTGTTGCAAAGTGTCGTGAAATAGGTTGAATAAACCGGCCCAGTGGCGCTCGGCTGCGGTTGGATTAAAGGCGGGCGAATCCGGAACCGCGAAGCCATGACGCGCGGGATAAGTCTCGACCAAATGCTCCACACCTGCCTCGGTCAAAGCGTTTTCGAGGAGGTTCTTCTGTTCTTCGGTAAAATGCGAATCCTCGATAGCACCAGCGACGTAAACTCGCCCGGTAATATTTTTCACGAAGAGATGAGGACTGTCTGGCTGGGCAGTGGCCAAACCGCCGCCGTGAAACGACGCGACCGCCGCAAACCTGCCCGGAACCGCGCCGGCAGCGGTCAAAGAAACATTGCCGCCCATGCAATAGCCTGTCGCCCCAAATCGCTCACCCTTGACATCAGTTCGGGACAGCAGAAATTCGACGAAGGCGACAGCGTCGGAGACCTTCCGATCGCGATCGAGGCTGGTAATGAAGTTCATCAATTTTTCCCGAAAATTCGGATCGGCTACGACCTCGGAGGGAACCATTGGCGGGTAACTCCCAGCGCGGTAATACAGGTCGGGCAGCAACACCAGGTAACCGCCATCAGCCAGGCGCTGGCCCATTTCCCACATGACCGGGCGGATTCCGAAACCGTCCATGAAGAAGATCACCGCGGGCCAGGGCCCTGTTATGCTGCTGCCGGGTGTATAGGCCCGCGCGTCGCCGTCGGGGGTTGGAATGGCAACCTGTTGCATCGCTTGAAATCCTTTTTCCGTTTAATCGGCCAATAGGTCTCGTCCGGCCGAGCGCACGTCGATGCACCCGGTAAGCGCCAGCGCGACGAGCATCTCGCCGCGCATCACTGAAATCACGTGTTTCACGCCGGCCTCGCCGCGCGCGCCCAGCGCCCAGGCCC
>PKXT01000054.1:241-804 GCA_003133505.1 Acidobacteriota bacterium | reverse complement strand
CCAGCTGCCGGCCGCCGTGGTTGGAGACGATGATTCCATCGACGCCGGCCTTGACCGCCTCGCGCGCATCCTCGGGGTCCAGTATGCCCTTGATCACGATCGGGCCCTTCCAGTGCTGGCGCACCCAGGCGATGTCGTCCCAGGTGATGGATGCGTCGAAATTGCGCCCGATCCAGCCCCAGAAGTCGCCAAGCCCCTTGGCCTCCGGCACGGCGGCGGCGATGTTGCCGAAGCTGTGCGGATGGCCGTGGATCTGCACGTCCCAGAGCCAGTCCGGATGGGTGATCCCGTCCCAGGCGCGCCGCAAGAGGGCGAAAGACGGCGGCGGGCCGGAAAGGCCGCTGCGCACGTCGCGGTAGCGCGTGCCTGGCACCGGCAGATCGACGGTGAACAACAGGACCGGGCACTGGGCGGCGGTGGCGCGGGCGATGTACTCGACCATGAAGCCGCGGTCTTTCAGCATGTAGAGCTGAAACCAGGGCGGTTCGGTCTTGGCCACCTCGTCCACGTCGCAGATGGTCAGCGAGGACAGGCAGAAGGGGATGCCGGCCGCCTTGGCCGCC
>PKXT01000054.1:0-217 GCA_003133505.1 Acidobacteriota bacterium | reverse complement strand
CTGCAGCGAAATCTTCGAGACGTCCTTCATGACCCGCTGGCGCAGGCGCAACGCCTGGAAATCGGCGGTATTGGCGGCCAGCGTCTGTTCGGCATAGGCCGCGCCATCGACATAGTCGAACAGCACCCTGGGCAGTCTCCGCCGCGCGGCCTCGCGATAGTCGGCGACGTTGACCGGCCGGCTCAACGCAGCGCCTCGGCGACGTCGCGCAAGGTGG
>PKXT01000150.1:324-8077 GCA_003133505.1 Acidobacteriota bacterium | reverse complement strand
GCGGTGCGGTGGCGCGCCGTGCTTGCCCGATGCGTTGGGCGCTGCACTTCGCGTGATGCAACCTTTGCCGCGTGCATTCGTCGCCGCGCGTCACGCCCGAAACTGGTCAGTTCGAGGCTTCGTCCACCACCTGCTTCACCGCCTCCGACGTGCTGGCGTCGAAGTCCGCGTCACCCCCGTACACTGCGGTGATCGCGTCGGCTCGATCCGTCAGCGTCGAGGTCGTAAAGCTCGCCGATCCGTCGCTCAACGTCCCCGTTCCCAGCACCGTCTCTCCTTGCATAAAGGTGACTGTTTCTCCATCCGGCGGCGGGCCCGCACTGGAAGTAACCACCGCGGTAAAGGTCACCGGCTGCCCATACGTGGACGGATTGAGGGAGGAGGAGAGGGTGGTCGTGGGCTCTGCCCCCTGAATTTTGACATCCTTGGTTGCGGGTCCATCCCCTGACTGGGCATTCCACACCTTCACTTGTTCCTTATCACCTATAGCGAGCGTATAATCAAGCGTGCCCCAAGCCCCGGAAAACCCTCCTAGCGTGATCTTCGAATCTTCCCATTGCTGCACGATGAGAGTGACGGTGTCATTATACGGGAGGTATCCGGCCTGCCACCGCGGCTTCTTGGTCTGATCAAGCAAGCTAATATAGTCGGAATCGCCGGTATAAGGAGATTGCGTACCAAAGCCGCTGCCCTTGATCACGATGGTCTGAAGTTGTGCAGTCGTAATCTTACTGATCGATGTTATTTTCGGCGACTGTGAATAGCATGGCAGCGCACAAAGCGCCGACATGATGCCGGCGAGACAGACAGCAAAGATCGCCCGGTCTTGCGATGGGCGAAAACGAAGTACCAGTTTGAGCAACGCATGCTTCATATGACATCTCCTGTTTAGATTTGCTGGAGCACTTTCTCCAGCTTCATTTGTAAGCCAGGATTTCCGTTTCGGCTTCCTGGCCGCCGTCGATTGTACATCCAACCGCCTCCGTCGGAGCCGTTTTTTTATCGTTTCCATCCCGAGCGACTCCGGCGGGCCCACGAAGGGGCCAATCCTGCCTCTTCCGGGTACGGAGAAACCAGAAAGGGCCTCATTTCAAGCGATTTCTCACACACCTCGCCGTCCCCTTCCTTCTTACAACCTGTTGGGTTGTCCGCCGCCAAGCCCTATCCGGTCGGCAGGGGCAGCGTAGCGATCCGCCGCACCATGCTCCCAAACAGTTGCCGCGTCAGGTGGCTCTCGGCCAGCAGCAACCAGTAATAGCGAGCGTGCTTGATCAGGCGTCCGCCCGTCTTCACCAACCGCTGCTGCAGGCGGTGATCGATTCATGCGTCGATCATCTTCAGCAGTGTCGCTGTGCCGCCAGTGGATCAAAATCACCTGTTTTTGAGGCGGCCTGAAACGTAGTCTTGGGCAAGCGAATTGCTAGGGATTTCGCGAGGCTATGCAGTGGGGTTTGTGGGCAAGGAAGGGTTTTTGGGCAAGGGCCAGAGCGCCCGCTGAGCCGTTCCCTTGCTCAGCCCCAACTCGGCGCAAATCTTCGCCCACGAGGTGCCCGTGCGCCGTAGGTCGGCGACCGTCGCGGCATCAACGGCGGCTTTTGGGCGCCCGAGACGAGTTCCCTTCGCCCGGGCATTGCGCAGGCCGGCTTTTACGCGCTCAGCGATCAGACTGCGCTCCAGCTCGGCAACCGCGCCCAGGACCGTGAAGACCATCTTGCCAGTCGGCGTGCTGGTGTCCACTTGCTCGGAGAGCGAAACGAATTCGATGCCGAGTGCGCGAAATGTTTCGAGGGCACGCAGAAGGTGGGAAACAGATCGCGCAAAACGGTCAAAGCGCCAAACCACGACGGCGTCGAATCGCCGGTGATGCGCGTCGGATAGCATGCGGTCCAGTTCAGGCCGCTTCTCCTTCGCACCGGAGATTCCGACATCGACGTACTCCCGAGTGATTTGCCAATCACGCCGTTGGCAGTATTCACGCAATTCGCGGAGCTGCATTTCCGGGTCCTGGCCGTTGTGAGCGGTCGAAACGCGCGCATAAAGGGCCGTGCGGAATAGTGACGGCGTTTGCGCCTGCACTGTTGGACGAGCCATTCTGCACCTCCGGGACACACCTGTATCGTGATGGGCGCGAAGGAGTCAAGTACCGTAAGGACGTGGAGTGCATAACGATAGGAAACGACATTGGGGATATAAACATTTATTCTGCAGGACACAATCCGACGAGGCCGCGCAGCACTGTGGGGGAATGCTGTAGATGGCAAGGGCTATCGCTGCGTCTTTCTGCCGCTTGGAATCGATCTCAAAGAGGCTGTATGCCTGCCCGGGGATTAGGCGGCGCGGCGCTTCTGTTTGCGGAATTATAGCAAGCGGGAACCCCTCCCGCTGCAATTAGGCCATAATATCAGCATGGCCGGGACAACCTGTGAAGACCGCCTTCTCTCGCGTCTTACGAAGATCTGTCTGGCGTTGCCCGAGGCTGAGCGCCGATACAACGGAAGCCACGCGGCCTTCCTGGTTAGGAAGCGCACCTTTGCTTATTTCTTAAATGATCATCACTTGATGGTATCGTTTCGGTCGCGGGCAAGGCTCTACCTCGTGATAACGTCGTCCTTGACCCATGTGCGTAAGGAGTGGATGATGATGTTTCCCGCTGCAGGAGTGCAAAATAAATAGCCTCCGTGTTGGGTATTCTAAGGCTGCCACTCATGCTGGCACTGTTGCCACATGGGTGGACGAGCCGTACATCCTTATAAACTGGTGGGACATGGAACAATATTCGGCTGATGTGTTCTTTTCGATAGGGATATTTCTTACGTATGCCAAAGAAGTATCTATGGTGAACGCACGGATAGACCCCAAGGGTTTCGTTAATGCTGAGAGTAGAAGGAATATCATAGCTGAGATTAGCAAAATACCTGGACACTGTGACACTGTGTCTCTCAACCTGTCTAAGCTGGCCTGTAATCGAGCTATTCACGAATTTGACACGAACGATAAGATTACTCATCAGGAATGTAACCAAATTCTCGTGGAACTTCGCACAAGAATTAAAGACGAAATGTCTCACACCCTCTTCATGTATATCCCCAATGACCGTGCAGAGTGGTTTAACAAAGAGCGACTGTTTGGTGAAAGCGTCGGCAACAGTTTTCCGTCTGCATCTTTTGACATCAAAGAGGCCGGGAGCTGTTTCGCATGCGCTAGGTTCACCGCCTCAGTCTTTCACCTAATGCGTGCCCTGGAACCTGGTCTAGGAGGGTTGGGAAAGGTGTTTGGGGTATCGTTCGAGCGTACCAACTGGCAACCTGT
Organism: Acidobacteriota bacterium; assembly: GCA_003133505.1. Classification (GTDB taxonomy): domain Bacteria; phylum Acidobacteriota; class Terriglobia; order Acidiferrales; family UBA7541; genus PALSA-278. The sequence goes on along the minus strand of PKXT01000150.1, from coordinate 4,768 downwards.
CATTGAGCAAATTGAAGCCAAGATACGCAGCATGGGAAGTGACCCCAGCAAGGCAGCTGATTGGAAAGAACAACACGAATACTATTCTCAGGCAGCAAGCAGCTTCATGTTTTTCAAGGATGCGTGGCGTAACTATACGGCCCACGCTAGGGGCAAATATACACAAGAGGAGGCGTTGACCATCATGGTTAACGTAAAGGCATTCATGCAGAAATTGGCTGCCCGTCTTTCTGAGACAACGGTATGAACGCCGAATCGAGAGTTTTGCAACGGATAGAGCAAGATGATGGCCAACAATGTATGGGGTTTCATAACCCCCCAAATGTATCACGCTGGCGGGTGTCGCGCGCACAAACGTTCCGCTAGGGCATGTGCGCTAGATGCCGTCGAGCGATGCGTGCGATACACGGACAGCGTTCCAGCCCCCCCCCAAATGAAGTGTTCACCTGTTGGAGACGGGCCGAGTTCGTCGAATTTATTCGCTCCGCCGGTCCTTGATCCATTCCTGGAACTGGTGTTGGTAAACACGATACCGCGTTCGCGCCGTCGTACCATTCAGATACCTGGCGGATTCTGCCCAACCGTCCGGCTTTGCGTCTATCTTCATCCACTTGTCGTAAAACTGGGGAATTCTCAGCATCGTTTTCAGGCAAGCGAAGGATTGCCGAATCTCCCCCATGGAGCCGGAGCCGAAATTGAAAACCACGATCGCAGGGCAATGGATAAGGGGAAACCGCCGCTTGTCAAGATAGTCCCGGTCACACGTCAAAAGCACAAGACCATGCTTGAGTGCGTAGGCGGCGTGATTCTCGTCTGGGTGCCTCCGAAGGCCTTCCTCTTGGGCCGTGGTGACACGCGCTCTCATCCTCCGTAGAAGCTGTGTTGCCGCAGAAGGAAAGTTCTCGTCTGTATAGAAACTGACCTTTGCGTTGCGCCGCCGATATTCTACACCTTGCGCGATCTCCTTCTTTGTCGGTAGATTTGCGCGGATGACTTCCGCTACATTCACCCAGGCCATTTAATTCTCTCCAAGACGGCGATGCGGTTAAGGGCCGGATAATGCGAGCCGTCAGAGCGCCCCGTTTCCCCAGCATGGTGCAGCCTAAGCGCATGCGGCGCGCTAGAGAGCCACATTCCAGCACCGCCAACGTACGCCACAGGCGGTCGGCAGCCGTGACGTTCTCAGACGACCTCATGCCGCACCGCGGAGCGGGCCTTGCCTGCGTTGCGGGTGCGTATCTCGTCTAGGCGCCCCTCTACTCTGCCGCCCGCCGTTGCGCCCTTCGGTAGCCCTTCAGCCGCCTCATTCCACGCGCCCAGGAGCGGTCACCCACGCGCTTGGCATTGCTGGCGGCGCAGGCCACCAAGGCAGCGTACCGGGGGCCGGTCATGTGCCAGCCGTGCCGGGTCAGATATTTTTTCAGCAAGCGTTCGGCCTGTGAGCGCAGTTCTGGTGGCAGCGCGCCGAGCCTATCCCCTGGATGCCCGTATTGCCTGAGCCCGCGCAGTCCCTGCCGCGTTTGCCGCCCGGCCTGCGCGTCTGCCTTTCGCTGGGCCTCCAGCGGCTTACCGCGCGTCGCCCAATAGATGCGGTTGCACGCGCGACAGGAGTGCCAGCGACCGTCCGGCTTGCTCCGATCCCTCGGGAAGAAGGCCAAACGATTTTCGTTCACCGCATCGGCGGCAGCACTTCGTCTGCATCATGATGAATTGTAGAATCCACTTTCGGATGGTTCCTCGATGTGCCCCACGCCAAAAGTAAGAATTGCAAACTAAACATTGCCGATGGTTATTGGCATATANNCTTCATCCAACGTTACGTTTAGCGGGAGGCTCATCTTTTTCGTTCGATCCGCGACGCACTACTCAGGTCAGATTTAGAGCCTTCCACATACCACGGTGCAAAATCATTCGTTCGTCAGGATTAAATACTGAGTTACGGTTTCTGTACTTAAACGTATAAAACGTAGTACCACCGGGCCATCTACCTATATTCCCGATTGCGCTGCAATCGAAAAGGAGCCGCGCGGCTAGCTCCAAATCGAGGGGGTCAGAGCTTGCGTAAAGTCGCTTGGCCTGATCAGCGAGTTCAGTGAAGAGAAACTCCCGCTTTCGCAGGGCGCCCAGCACAATCATGACTTTATCGATATCCTCTGGACGCATGTACCCGGTCAGCTCGTCTTTGATCTCCGGCACGAAGTAATCAACCGAATAGCTCCTTGCACCCGCAAGAAGCTGTTCTAGACTCAAACGACCCCGCGTATAACTGTTTTGCATATAATTCATAAGTGCGATTATGTCACGCGGAGTATGGCGGGTTAAGTCCAGCAAAAAGAGTCGAACATCTGGTCCATTCGGGTGACCGTACAAATTTACATGCGGTGGGAAGAATTCCGCAAAAACATCAGTCGCTGTTCCGCGACCGACCATTGCGCGATGGTTTATTAGTTCTATCAGTTTGGAGTTGGTCGGTGCGCGGGGGTCATGATACCAATCGAGGGTGATTGCGGCATCCTGCCTCATCTTGTTCTTGTTAGCATTAGGTAGTTTTTCGAAGAGATCCGTCCTACAGAGAACGATGATTTTGATCGGCAAGCTATCCTTCTGAAAGGAAATGTTCAGTCGGTCAGTTTCATAGATAAGGGCGGCCAACGAATCATATTGAGGACCCCGTTGTGTCAATACGTCATCTAACCCATCAATTATGATAAGATGCCTGCTCTGACTCGTCCAGTGCTGTAGAATTAACTTCAGTCTTTCGACAAAGAATGGAATCTCGGCAGCTTGGCCCTGATGCGTGCTCTCATAACTCGCATTAAAACCAGGTAGCGCAAGTGAAAGAGAACTCTTCGTTGAGACAGAAATCGAATGTTTGAAATCCGGGCTGGGCAGCAAACCTGCAGTCCGTAGTGCCTCGCGCGCGAAGAAAAGAGTGTCCTCACTATTCACGTTGCTTCCTTGATCTCTGCACATTGAATCAAAAACCTGTAAGAGCAATAGCCATGACCAAGCTGTCGGATATTTTGACTCCGGTCCGATATCTCCCTCGATTAGCTTGGAAAACGGAGTGAATGGAAAATCTGCGAGGTGAAGTAATCGCACGAATTGGTCGCCGTGCGACTCGGCAATCAGCCGTAGGTGCTCACCGATAGCTGACTTGCCAGATCCCTTGTACCCGAGAAACAGAAACTTGCCTGTGTTCCACGCGGCACCGGTAACATCGAATGGATCGAGAAAACCCTCGCGAAGGAGCCGTGGGTCTTCCAACACCTCTCTTTCCGCACTAGTCTTTCCGAAAATTAACTGCTTCAATGTTATAGTCTTTTCTCGCCTCGTCGCCATTGTCAGCCTCAACCTCCGAAAATGTGGCTTCAGAATTTGCTTATTTGCGTTCCCAAATCTGACACCATCTACTCGTTTGTCTCAAGGGACCTAACAATCGTCCAGCCTTTGGGAATCCATTTAGCCCTCATTTCCGATTTGAATCTGACGAATTAAGTTTATAATGCGCTTGGAACCCTTGATTTATGCGGGTTTCGGCATACCTGAGGCGCCCTGGAGGCCCATACCCGATGGGTGAGAAACAAAATCAGCCCTTTCAGCTCCTGTTCAATGCTTCCTTGAAGGTCGATTTCCAGGGTTCGCGAGTGACTTCCGATGGTGGCCTGATCCTAATTCGTGAGTTGGATGAACGACTGGGTCTGGAGAAGCTCATCGAGGAGCACTTGAGCGACTCACGACAAGGCTTGAATAAGCAGTTCACGCTGGCCGATCTACTGCGGCAGTCGGTTTACAGCCGCTTGGCGGGCTACGAGGACCTCAATGACGCTGAACGACTCGCAGCCGATCCGACGTTCCGATTGATCAGTTCGCAGAGGATCTGGGACCGTGGCGCGGCGCTGACCTCGACCTTGCACTGGTTCGAGACTGAGCTGCTGACCCAGGAACAGAATCTGATCGGGCTGATGGCGTTGAACCGGGAGACGCTTGGGCAGGCCGAATGTCTCGACAGCTCCGATCGCGTCGTGCTCGACATGGACTCCAGCGAGAGTCCGGTTCATGGTGAGCAGGAGGGCAGCGCCTACAACGGGCACTTTGAGTCGGTCTGCTACCATCCGTTGTTTTTGTTCAATAGTCACGGCGACTGCCTGGCGGCGAAGCTGCGTCCGGGCAATGTGCACAGCGCCGAAGGCTGGGATGAGCTTCTGTTGCCGGAGATCGAGCGTCAACAGGCGGAGGGCAAGCAGGTTACTTTCCGGGCGGACGCGGCGTTTGCCAAACCGGAGATCTACGAGGCTCTGGAAGAGCGGGGCGTGAAGTACTCCATTCGCATTCCCGCGAACGACAACCTGGAGCGGGGCATTGTGGAGTTGCTGACGCGGTCGGTGGGAAGGCCGAGCCACAAGCCAGTGGTCTGGTACAAGGGCTTTCTCTACCAAGCGGC
>PKXT01000150.1:0-229 GCA_003133505.1 Acidobacteriota bacterium | reverse complement strand
GCTTGCAGCAGCGGCTGGTGAAAACAGGCGGCCGACTGGTCAAGCATGCCCGCTATTATTGGCTCCTGCTGGCCGAGGGATATCTACACCGGCGACTGTTTTGGGGGATGCTGCGGCGCATCTGGGCGCTGCCGATGCCGTCAGCTTAGCGCCCCATTGCGGTTACAAGATCTGGAGCCGCAGGAGAAAGGTCGGCGCAGTGTCTGGGAAATCGATTACGCGGCAACAA
>PKXT01000333.1 GCA_003133505.1 Acidobacteriota bacterium | reverse complement strand
CCGAACCGTCGGCGGCCATAACGCGCCCGAAGGCGTAGATGTCCGTGGCCGATACCGCGGTGATTCCGAGCAGATTATTGTTCTGGGCCACGCTGTGGGGTCCCACATTGGGGCTGGGCACTACGCTCCAACTGGTGCCATCGAAGTGCTCAATGAGAGTAAGCGAAGCAGCCGTCTGCGGATTCACCACCGGGATGGAGTTACCCACCGCCCACACGTCGTTGNNTCCCAGCTGGTCCCGTCGAAGTGCTCGGTGATGCCTTTGGCGTTGGTGTCAGTGGTTCCGTTGTAGCCCACCGCCCATACATCGTTGATGGCATCGGCCGAAGCTCCGAAGAGGAACCCGTCGCCGGGATCCGGAGCGGTGGCGGCGGTCCAACTGCTGCCGTCGAAATTCTCGAAGAGCAACTCATCCATCACACCATCGACACCAAGGACTCCCACGGCCCAGATGTCGTCGGCAGAGGCAGCGGTGGCCGCAAACAGAAGGGGTTGATCGTTGGGAGCGAAAGTCGGGCCGGGAAATACGCTCCACCGGGTGCCGTTCCACTGCTCGATCACCTGTGTCGGACTTCCGAAATTCACGCTCACGTTTCCGACCGCCCACGCAAGAGTGGGAGAGATGTCGACGACGCCCTGGAAACCGTTGAGGTCTTGGCCGATCATGGGCGCCGGGAACGCGGTCCACTTGGTGCCGTCGAAGTGTATGGTGGAGTCGCCCACGGCCCAAATGTCATTGGGCGAGGACGCCGAGGCGGCAAACAATGCGTTGTTGAAGTTCTCGTTTGGTGTCGCGACTACCCTGAAAATCGAACCGGCCGGAGGTTTGGATGTTGACTCATCACCGGCCATAACCGGCGAAACTTGTGTTAACAAACACCAAGCCAGCGCCAGTGCAAATGCCTTGTTTAGAACTTTCACTTTCATACTTTCTCCTTTGAATTTCGATTGTCTATGCGACCGCAGTGTCTGCCGCGGCCCGGTGGAACAGGTTCCACATCAGTCCAGACTGCATTGGGGGCGGGAATATTCCCGCGAGACCTCATCGCCTGGTGCCCCTAAGTGCTACTACATGATTCATAAGAAATGTATTCGAGGGCCGGGATTGTCGGGCCCCTGTCAGCAGACTGACTTTCTTTTGCAAACCGACAACTCACGAAAAAAGCACTCGCGGCAGGATTTCTGATACGACAACGCCGACTAACATCGTCGGATTGACTCAGAGCGTCCCAGGCTGGCCAGCCAGAACGAAAAACAGGCCTTGCGTTCTGGCAAGGCCTGTTCAAACGCCATCTTTCTTATTTGCTGGTAGTCTCGAACCTTGGAGCCCGGCGGTCCATTTTTCTCCTCGGCGTTCATGAATCCATCACCGCCGAGACCTTCGCCGGGCCCTCCGACCCAAACAACTGGTCTAGTTCGCCAGATACCGCGCCACCGCGATTTCCGTGGTGTTTACCTGCTCGACGGCAACAATTTTCCCGTCGGTCTGGATCAGCAGGCCGGAAACCGAGTTGTCAGTCGTCACCGTGCCGCCGTTGCCAAACGTGGTATCCAGATCGCCGTTGGTATCGAGCCGCGCCAGGCCGCCCGGCGAATCGAGTAGGTGGTTGATCGAACCGCCGATAACGATCTGCCCATTTGCCTGGAGAGCGAGCGCATGACCCACCGAGGCAGTTATGGGGGGGTCGAATGATTCGAAGGGCATGGCGTCGAAGGTTGTATCCACTTTCCCTGTTTCGAGGAAACGACTCACGCCGATTTTTGTGCCGCGGCACTGCGAGTCGTTGGTGCAACTCGTCGTGGCCACAATGTAGTCGCCGTTCGCCTGGAAAATAGTAGGGGAAGCTCCGCCCTGTGACGATGAGGCCGCCGCAACCACTTTCGCCGGTTTCACCGCGAATTGCAGCACGCCCGTGGAGCTGAGCTCCACTACTACGCCTGTCTTCCCGTTTCCATTCTGCCCCACGGCAAGGTAGTTGCCGTTAGACAACAGCGCGAGCGCCTCAGGCCCTGTGATTGTGTCGGTCACCAGCGAGATTCCGCCGGTGCCAAACGTGGTGTCCAGACTGCCATTGGAGTTGTAGCGCACCACTGACATCTTTGCCGGGAAAACACCCTTCTGGCCAACCTCGAAGCCGGCCATCACGATTTTCCCGTTCGGTTGCAGCAGCAGCGCAGTAGGAGCGTCGAACCGTTGGCCGACAACGGTGGTCACAAGGCCACCGCTTCCGAAAGTAGCATCCAGAATGCCGTTGGACGTGTACTGCGCCAGCCCGAACTCATGCGTCCCTGCGCTGGTCGCTGCCTCTCCTCCAACCAGGATGTCGCCATTCGTCTGCACCGCAAACCCGAACGGGTTGAAGGTGAAGCCAGCGAATGTGGTGTTCGTAATCCCGTCCGTGCCGAACGTGGTGTCCAGCGCTCCGGTTGAGGTGTAGCGAACCAAACCGATTCCAGTGCCTCCGCCGTCCACGAAGTCGACCTGCGCGACCGCCACGATGTCGCCGTTGGATTGTTCAAAGCTGCCCACTCCTGCGGAGCCATCGGCGAAGCTGGTGGTAACGACGCCACCGTTGCCGAAGGTTGGGTCGAGGCTGCCTGCGGTCTGGGCTTGGGCAGAGTTGCCGCCAAACAGCAGGCCGATTGCTAGTAGTCCGGTGATCGTAACTAATGCCTTCTTCTTCATTCACTTTCTCCTTTGAATTTCGATTTTATGTGTGGCCGCGGCATCTGTCGCGGTCTTGTGTCACTCCAGACTGAATTGGAGGCGGGAATATTCCCCCATTAAACAGTAACGATTCGTTCCTTTCTCCTTGACCGAATTTCCCGTTCGGCGGATAGATTTGGAAAGCTTTGGTGTTTGAATTTCCTTTCCTTGCACCTTTTTGTTTGAACTGCTAAGCGTGCGTCCAATTTTCGGATTGCCCGCTCGATTCATTTCTATAGACCGCTCAGACATCGATATTATTCCCACCGTTCGCTCCGTTAGGCACCCGAGCGCCTGGACGCACCATCATCGCGGTTTGTGAAGGGATGGGGATTTTCTTCACCAGGCCAGGACCCAGGTCCCCAGCGTGGCCGTCAGTGACGGGCCTAATTGCCGGGATACTCCGCGGGCGGGTGCTCTGACATGTCCACAAAGCAGATTCTTGGGCAGGCGTCTGCCCGCTAGGAAAAAACAGGCCTTGCGTAATGGCAGGGCCTGTTCCAGCACTACGCTTGTTATTGGGAGAAGGAACTCTGAAGGTTATCGTCAAGCCGATCTCAGAACATGAGTTTCAGCCGGGGTGGTTCATCTGATCCATTTGAGTCTTGAAATCCTCTTCTACGGCCGGCCGCCTGATAAGGTATAAGCCGTCTGCCGTGAGCAGGAAAGTTGTGCCCGTCTCGTCATTGGTAATTTCCTCACGGACCTGCTCCACGTCAAAGACACGACTGGGTTCCTGTGAATTCGCCATTTCGACAACCTGGTAGTCTCGGACGTTTGACGCCGACTGCACATTTGCCTGATTGACGAGAATGAATCCATCATCGCCCAGACGCTCCATGGAGCCCTGCCATTTCAGACCTTGAACCACCTCAATGGTCGGAACCCTTACTTTGTGAAAATTCAACACCGCCTCTCCCTGGCCTTGCCGGAACCGAACGAGTTCTGCACGGTCTCCAACGGGAAAAACAAAATCAAACGGCCCAGGGGCGTCAAGCCGCACCGAACCCTCTTCTTTGATTTTGCCTGGGTCGGTCACGTCAAAGATGGCTAGCCGGGCACCATGGTTCTGTTCGATATAGAGGAACGTACTGCCATCACTTGCTTCGTGGAGCAGCATCGCTTCGCCCGTTTGTTGCGCCAATTCAGGAAGATCCGCGGGGCGCACGAGAATAATTTTGTTGACGGGATTGTCTGCCATCCTTTTTGAGTTCGGCCTGGCGTGAACGGCTGGCCCAACAGCGATTCCAATTGTAACAATCGCAATTGCCACCCGGCGAAGACACTTCGACAACTTACTGGTTGCATTTTCTTTCATGGCACCTTCTCCTTGAACTGCGAAGCCTGTGACCGATTTGCGAATGGCTCGCTTGTTCATATGTGTAGACCGCCGACCCTTCTTTGTTATTCCAACCGATCGTTTCGCGGCCACTCAGGCGGCGAATTCTGGTTGACACTCCATAGGTTGAGATTCGCATATGACTGATGATCCGACCACGNNCTCATGTGCTCTGTGCTGCTGTTCGCCGTGAGCTTGGCACTGTGTCTCCATTCATAAGACTTGTCAAAGCTTGACGAAGGCGGCCCCGCGCCCGCGATAAGCTCGACATCACGGTGCCTGCGGGGATGCCGGTGATATCTGCGATTTCCCGGTAGGACATCCCCTCGAGTTCGCGCAAAATGAGAACCTCACGAAAATTCCTCGGGAGCTTCTCCAGCGCCATGCGCACCAGAGTGCCGCTATCGTTTTGGAGCACAACTTCTTCAGGATTGGGAGCGCGGAAATCAGGAGGGAAAAGGTTCTCGTCAAATTCCGTGGCTTCTTGCAGTGGTCGGTTTGCATGCAACCAGCTATAGCAAGTATTGCGGACAATTTTCATGAGCCATGCGCGCGCATCGCCGCCGCGGAAGCCGGGAAAGAATCGGAAAGCGCGTAAGTATGCTTCCTGGACAACGTCCTCTGCGTCCTGCTGATTGTGCGTCAGCCAGCGCGCGAGGTTGTAGGCGGCATCAAGATGCGGTAAGACAGCCTGTTCAAAAGTTGGAAGATGATTGTGCCCAAGCATTGAAGCCTCCCTGCAAGCGGTACCGCGGCTTGCCGGGTGCGCTTGAGGGCCCTCACTATGGTACGCTCTTGAGATCGATGCAATGGACGGGCAGTTCTTTCCCGATGGAATGGGGGTTCCCTGGTAACTATTTCTTAATAAAAGACTTAAATGAGAATGTCCCCGCCTCGTGTTCCAGCAAACTCTGCGGGGTGGTACACTTCCTTCCGACTGAGATTTCCTCTCAATGCAAGAAGACCAATTGCTTCGCGGGAGGTTCCGTTTTGGGGTTTTCGAACTGGATCCTCGCGCTGGCGAATTGCGCAAGCACGGCCTGCGAATTCGGCTTCAGGCACAGCCACTCCAAGTCCTGGNNCCTGGTAATGCTGCTTGAGCACGCCGGCGAAGTCGTAACTCGCGAAGAACTTCAGAGAAAACTCTGGCCCGTGGACACTTTTGTGGATTTCGACCACGGGCTCAACAAAGCAATCAACAAAATCCGCGCGGCCCTCGCCGACTCCGCCGAGAGTCCGCGTTTTGTGGAAACCGTAGCTCGGCGCGGCTATCGCTTCCTCGCAGAGGTCAAAGTTGCCAATGCATCCCCTGTTCGCAGCCCCGAATTCGCGGCTCAGCTTCGTCCAGCGACAGAGCCTCGTGATCGCTTGGATCTCCCTAGCAAACTCGCAATGCCCAAGCATCTTCTGCCATCACCTGCGTGGAAGATATCAGTATTCGTGCTGCTCCTGTTGATGGCGGCTCTCGCCACTTGGACGCTTCATTCCCGGAACCGCCCGCCCCCTGTTATTCGCTCCTTGGCTGTCCTCCCGTTGGAAAGCCTCTCGAGCGATGCATCTCAGGATTACTTCGCTGATGGAATGACCGACCAGTTGATTTCTGACCTCGGGCAGATCAGCGCGCTGCGTGTGATCTCGCGCACCTCGGTAATGGCTTATAAGCACGCGCGCAAGCCTCTGCCGCAGATCGCTCGCGAACTGAACGTGGACGCCGTGGTGGAAGGTACCGTGCTCCGTTCCGGCGACCGGGTCCGCATCACAGCGCAGTTGATCGATGCCTCTGCGGACAAGCACTTATGGTCCCAAAGTTATGAG
>PKXT01000019.1 GCA_003133505.1 Acidobacteriota bacterium | reverse complement strand
GGCGGCACGCTTTCCAGCAACGTGCCTTTCATGGTGAATTGAGGGGTCCGATCCGCAATCACATTCAGAATCAGCGCAGACGGCGAGGTGTGACTGCCTTAAGAGCCGGGCTGCCTTGCAAGCAGAAAACCTGGCCCTTTGCCACCAGATCATAGTCCTGCAACGGGGTCGGAAACGGCTTCCTTTGGACTCGGGTAACCGGCTTCTGTGGGTCTGGCTGTCACGACTCTGGGCTGACTGGCGCTCCGCTCTGGCCATCGTCAATCCGGAGACCGTGATTTCATGGCACCGTAAGGGATTCCGGCTCTACTGGGCTTGGAAAAGCAGGCGAGTACAGATCGGTCGGTGGGAGATTCCCCAGGAAATACGCGACCTGATTCGGCGGATGAGCCAAGCGAATCCCTTGTGGGGAGCGCCCCGGATTCATGGGGAGCTGCTGAAACTCGGAATTGCCCTCTCGCAAGCCACCGTCGCCAAGTACATGGTCCGGCAGAGGAAGCCTCCTTCGCAATCCTGGCGGACATTCTTGAATAATCATGTCCGGGATCTGGTCGCAGTCGATTTTTTCACTGTGCCAACGGTCAGCTTTCGCGTGCTGTTTGTTTTTGTGATTCTGGCCCATGACCGCCGCCGGTGCGTCCATTTCAACGTGACCGAATACCCCACTGCAGAATGGACAGCTCGCCAAATTGTCCAAGCCTTTCCCTGGGACACCGCTCCACGGTATCTGATCCGAGATCGTGACCGGGTCTATGGAGAAGATTTTCGGCGGCAGCTGCGCCAAATGGACATCCATGAGGCGCTGACAGCCCCCAGATCACCCTGGCAGAATGCCTACGCTGAAAGACTCATCGGATCGATCCGCCGGGAGTGTCTGGACCATGTGATTGTGCTGAATGAGTCCTCGCTGCGACGCATCTTGCGCTCGTACTTCGATTATTACCAACACTCGCGCACCCATTTGTCATTGGCCAAAGACGCCCCTGACTCAAGAGCGATTCAGCCCCCAGAATTGGGGGCCGTATTTGAACTGCCTCAGGTCGGCGGCCTTCATCACCGCTACGAACTACGAGCAGCCTGAACGTTCCTGACAATCAATCGCACTCTTGGTGTTCTGGCGCGGATCATTCTGCGTCCGCTGCTGTCAGTCCATGACTATCAGGCCCAGCAATATTTTCTGCGGTCAGGATCGTTGCAATTTTCGATGACGACATGCTTCCGCAGCAGCTTCCCTAGCCCGGACGGAATTGTCAGCAGGGACAGCTTGATTTCAAATGCGGACGGAGTTTTGGCGAGGGACAGCCGTGCGAAAACAGTTGACTATGGCTGACAACAGCAGTATATAAGCCTCGGCAACTGGAGGCCACAAATGATACGGGGAAGAAAACCTTGAACACGCGCTTGGTGAAATTGTTTCTTGCTCTGTCCCTTGTGCCGCTTTTTGCAATCGCCACTTCTGCGCAGCAAGCGGAGGTAACTCACGGAGTCAGTTTAAGATCCGACGCCTCTTCCGCACAGCCCGAAACTGGCTCGTTGTCGGCCGGAGACACACTTCAGTTGATCCAACCCGATCCGGAACACGGCTATTACCATGTGCGCACCGCCGGGGGTAAAGAAGGATGGGTTTGGGGTCGCTACCTCAAGGTTCAGGCTACGGCTGCGCCTGCGTCGCAGGCTCAGTCACCCTCGACGCCTTCAGGCCCGTCGCCATCTTCCAATCCCACGACGGCCCCGGTCGCGACAGGATCTCCTTCCACAGCGATTTCCGCTGACTGGGACAAACCCGCTCCCGTCGCTGGCGCTTATCAAGACGCTGAAGGATCGTGCGGACCGAACGGAGACGGTGGTGATACCGCGACGAATCTGCGGAAGAACCGCGACGACGTGCCAGCCAGCTACCACGAGGTCACATGGGCAGCCGCGGGCGCTCTCCCATGTCCAGCCGCCCCACCTAGCCGACTGAATTGGTCTGCGGATCAGCTGGCACAGATTGCCCCGTACGAGGGCGTGCCAATTAGTGTTGCGGGTTATCTGGTGAAGGTAAAAGTTGAGAGCGGCGGTAGCGGCGAATCCACGAATTGCCATCAGACACAGCCTTCCGAGGTGGACTGGCACATGTATCTCACCGCTTCGCAGGGGCAAGGAGAGGATGCCTCGCTCATCGTCGAAACAACCCCGCGAGTGCGGCAGTCTCACCCAAACTGGACTCCCCAAAAGCTCGCGCCATGGTCCAGTACGGGCGCGCAAGTCCGCATCAGTGGATGGTTCATGCTGGACCCGGAGCACGCAGACATGGTGGGAAAATATCGCGGTACGATTTGGGAAATTCATCCCGTCACTAAGATTGAGGTTTCAAAGGACAATCGGTGGGTTGACTTGGATCAATTGCCCTGAGCGAGATACTTTGCCGGAATCCTCGCCGGAGGACCGTTTGATGAAAGTCTCCCTGATTGCGACTGCGTTGTTCATAGCTGCCGCCGCACCCCTCTTTGCGCAGAGCCTGCCCGTGCGGGCCACCTCCCCCGAAGCGCCAGCCAATCGAGCATGGTTTCCGCACAACTGGGCGCGGGGCTATGTGAATTTTGAAGTAGCGCCACCGCATAACGAGCCCGACCTGGGACGCTGCTCATATTCCCCGCCGGGAAACACTGCCTGCTCGGGATATGCTCGTTACCTGTGGAGCGGGTATCTCGAATTACAGCCGCTGGGACGGACCTTCGCGAGGCACATATTCCTGTTCTACCAGCCTATATTCTCATTTGGAAACAATGTACCCCAGCTGAAGTATACGGTGTCATTCGCCCCGATAGCTCTGGATCGCTCCATTGGTGTCGGCTTCAAGCTGCCTAAAAACTTCGAAGTGCGCATTACGCAGCACCAAGTGGATTTTCTCGGTAAGTATAGCGGCAACCTGGGGCCGGCCGATTTGCATACTAATGGTCCGTACGGGCTTTACGCAACCGCCGGCGTCCGTTGGTATTTCGGAGGATATGGGCAATCGCGGTGAGTACCTACCCGGGGCATCCGTTGTCCGCCTTGGGCATCGCTGACCCAAACGCTTAATCGCGTAGAACGACACTCAGAAGCGAGCTGTTAATTTCCAGGCTGCCGTTGTATTTGATGAAGCCCAGTTTTCTGAATTTGTTCATGAAAACGTTGATTCGGGAACGGGTAGTGCCCACCATTTCCGCCAGCGTTTCCTGCGACATATTGTGAAGTACCTTTTGGGGCTCCGTATCCTTCCCGTAGCGAGCCAGTAACAGGAGGATGCGAGCGAGGCGCTTCTCGCTGGAATTAAAAAGCTGGTCCACCAAATCCTCTTCGATGCGAATATTTCGAGTCAGCATGTAGGTCACGAAGAGATCTGAAAACGAATGTTCTGCGCGAAGCACACGGCTCATTTCGGGTTTCTTGATCACCAGTGCGCTTACGGGGGTGATTGCCTTCGCCGTGGCCATGCGAACCGCTTGTCCGGCGAGGCAGCCCTCGCCCACGAAATCACCGGGTCCCAGCATCGCAACCACCTGTCGTTCGCCAAAACTCCATCCGAGCGAGGAAGCGCAGGAGTTCCCGCAATGAAATGCATCAAAGAATGAAGAAATCAGTGTCGATGGCTGAAGGCGCTCCGCTCGTTCCTTACAACTGCGCGCTCCTGCTGCACC
>PKXT01000321.1 GCA_003133505.1 Acidobacteriota bacterium | reverse complement strand
GTGCGGGCGAAACCGGTAATGGATTCCGATCCCGCGTTGGAAATATAAAGGCACTTGCCGCTGCCCGCTTGCGCAATGCGGTTGTTCGCGAAATAGCCGCCACCTATTCCGACCTGGCCGGTTGCGACCAAAGTCTGTGACACGCTTAGAGCCTTGGTGCTGGACAATGCAAACACGGTTGCGGTATTGCCCGACGGATTGTCGTCATTGGTAACGGCATGGTCGGAGGAAGCGGTTTGCGCGAAGCTGACCGCACTGAGCACAAGCGTTGCCAAAGCCATTGTAAAAATTGCTTTTTTCATCAGAAACGTTCTCCTTGTTGGGGTTGTTATGAGCAGGGTTGGAGCCACGCCACGGACCCATCCGGGAGAAGTAAGGGGTTCCGAGAGGGTCAAATCTGAATCCGCGTTGCATGTGATCCGCCTACAGAGTGAACACGGTAGCGCGGCGCGCTCCCACTGTCAATATGGAAACGAAACTTATTTTTGAATAGTACTAGTACCAACGTACTACTTTTAAACTTTTTGTCCCGTGACACCCAAAAAAAAACCGCAACCCAAAGGCCGCGCTTTTTTAACGATTGTCTACCATTTAAGCCGCAATTAACGACTGTTGTGCAAAGCCGGGAGGAAAAAAATGCACGTCCAATTCAGCTTGCCCAGGTCCTGGGCAGGCAAGCGCGGCGCCGGATGCTTGCGTATAGAGGGCCGGAGTTCCTGTCGAATTCACACCGCTATGGCTTGCCGTCCGGTGTTGACGGCGGGGAATTTGCCGATGGCGCCTCCGTCGGCGCTGGAGGCGCGAGTGGCTTCCGCTGCTCCGCCGTGCACCAGCTACTGCCCATCGGCGACCGCATCCGAGTCTCATTGTAGTTTTCCCACATCTCCTCGATCTTTCCGTTCCTCACCGAGAAAATCAAAATCTCCCCGTCATGAATCTTTCTCGGAGCAGGAAATTTGGCGGGATCTTCCGTATTGGCAAACAGTATTTTTGTGTACGTGCCGGTGAATGACGTTCGCAAAACTACCTTGTTGCCCTGGATGATTGTGTCATCAATGGTGAAATGGAGATCAGGCATGGAACGCCGCCATGACGAGATTACTTGCGCCACTCTTGGGGCATTGAGCACTAACCTGTCGCCGTTATTGGAGTGCATGATGACGGTATTATTGAAAATGGCGTTCTGATGCTCCGGCGAAATGTCGCCTGTATTCCACATCTCCACATATTGCCGCGGCGCCCAATCCACCGGATGGCTTTCCGGCGTGGCCGCCGCCTTCTCTGATGGCGCGGCAGCCTGGTTCGATGATGCCGCATTTGCGCCTTGGGTCATCTGCCCCGGGGCTGGGGCTGCCTGATCTGGCGCTGTGGCTGCTGGCTGGGTAGGTGATGATCCCTGCTCTGAAGGCGCCGGGGAATTTTGCCCGCGCGCGACGCCCACTCCAGAGAGCGCCAGGATCAGGATCGTGCTTGCCAGTTTCATGTACTTCATGTGTGGAATCCTCCCGGAGAGTTGTAGAGAATATCCCATCGCCGCGTCTGTCGCAATCCGCTTGCAAAGAGACACCCAAGCAAATTGAGACGTCCAAATCTTACGATCAGCGGCGTAGGTTAATGGGGCGGGGCCGAATGGCAAGAGGAAAGCCCGCTCTCCCTGGTTGAATATACTTGGCGGCATGGAGCGGCGTCGAAGTTGGGGCCTGCCTCCAGCAGGCTGGTACCACCTCGGCGGGGCATTCTCAAAGCCAGCCCCGATCGCGCTATAATGGGCGGAGAAATCAGCCTGCTTGCAATGGCCGGGATCGAGCACCGAACAAACCCATCCGGCCATTCACCGGACATTTGAGAATATGGAGAACCCAAATTCCCCACCGCCCAGGCAGCGCCTGGGTTCCTGGAAGGAAATTGCCACTTTCTTCGGGCGCGACGAGCGAACCGTTCGACGCTGGGAGAAACAGCGTGGCATGCCCGTTCATCGGCTGCCCGGCGGCGAGAGGGGCGGAGTCTTCGCCTTCACCGACCAGCTTTCCGAGTGGCAGAGGACCAGGAATTTTCCGGAAAGCGATAGTCAGGCCGCAACTCAGCCGGAAGATCTGCCCAGCGATGTAAGCCCTGCCGCCATGGCGTCCGGCGAGGAAATGGCCGGAATCGCGCCGATGGATAGCGTGCAGGAGGGAATCGCCCAAGCCATGGCGAACGCTGTTTCCCCCGCGCACTCCTCCAGTGGCCTGTTTGGCTTGCCCGGTTTCAGTATGAAAGCGGGAATTGTTTTTGTGGCAGCCGTTCTGACGCTGATTATTGCCGCTGCCGTTGTGGAACAACGCTTTCACGAAGCCGGTCATTCGTTAGTGAGCGCGGCGCCCTCCATGCGCAAAGCGGATCCCGAAGCCGCCGATCTTTACTTGAAAGGGCGCTTTNNACTCAGGCCATTGTCCGGGATCCCGGGTACGCATGCGCCTATGTGGGCTTGGCCGATTGTTACAACCTGCTCGGCGAATACACAGCACTGCCGCCCGGTGAAACTCATGCCCGCGCTTATGCGGCGGCGAAAAAGGCTGTCGAGCTGGATGACTCGTCCGCTGAAGCCCACACAACCCTGGCTTTTGCAACTTTATATTGGAAATGGGACCAAGCCGCCTCCGAACGCGAATTTCAGCGGGCCATCGCACTGGATCCCAATGATTCCCAGGCCCACCACTGGTACGCGACGTCTCTGGTGGTTTTTGGACGCCTTCCGGAAGCGTTAACCCAAATCAATCTGGCGCAGAGTTTGGATCCCTCTTCGCGGGCCATCCTTGCCGATAAGGGCGTGATCACTTACCACGCTGGGCACCACGACGAAGGCCTTGCCGCCCTCAAGCAATTGGCCTCCTCCGACCCTTCCTATCCCTCCCCGCACCGCTACCTGGCTGATATATACCTAGACGCTAAGGATTACCCGAATTATCTTGCGGAGCGAAAAAAAGTAGCCTTGCTGATTAACGACCATCGGGAATTGGCCGTGGTGAATGAGGCTGAAAGAGGTCTTTCCCAAGACGGCTTTCGGGCCATGCTGGAAAGCATGCTCCCCCTACAACAGAGATTCTATTCCCAGGGAGCAACTCCAGCCTATTCCCTGGCTACCACCTTTGCCTTGTTAGGCAAAAAGGAAGAAAGTTTGCAGTACTTACAGGTGGCATATGATCAGCGCGAGAGCAGGTTCCTGCTTCTGAGAACCGATCACGCGTTCGACAGTATGCGGGGCGATGCCGCCTTTGAGCAGTTGCAAGCGCTCGTCACCGTGCCGCGCCCGGACTAAGGTATCCGGGATGAACTAAGCGGACCGCGGGGCCGCTCATTAGAGTTGAAATGCTCGTGCTGCCCGCCATTCTCCCAACCGCCAGCCCCCGGCCCCGTTCATATAGGAGGGCCGAGGGTTGCCGGGTACTCTTAATTCACAGTGAAGTTTGTTGCGCCGGTGGCCGTCCCTCCGGTTGTAGTTACCGCGATCTTGCCGGTGGTAGCTCCCGTGGGTACTGTCGCGGTCACCTGCGTATCGGAATTAACTGTGAAGGTGGTGGCTACCACGTGATTAAATGTTACTTTCGTCGCCTGCAACAGTCCGGTACCAGTAATAGTTACCGGCGTTCCCACCGGGCCGCTGGGAGGCGAGAAGCCGCTAATGGTCGGCGTAACACTGAATTTTTTGTTGCTGGTCAGTGTGGTCGCCCCGGTAGTCACTGTCACCGAGCCGCTGAGAGCTCCAGCGGGAATGGTGGCGCTGAGGAACGTGGCGCCTGTGCGCATGACCGTTGTCGCCTGCACGCCGTCAAACTTCACCACCGACGCATTGCTGAAGCCCTGGCCCAGGATGCCAACTTTTGCGCCTTCCTTGCCCGATGTACCCACCAGTGAGGCGAACGCACTGAGATTGTTGTTCAGACTGTAGAAGACGCCCTGGCCATTCGTGCCGCCTTGATCGGTCACGCTGTAAAAGATGCCGCTGGTATCCTGGGTCACGCCGGCAAATGGGAATTCTCCGTTGGTGACATTAAAGGATGCCAGACTGGTATAGGCTCCCCTCGGGGTGATCTCGAAGATATTCTCGGGAAGCCCGCATCCGAAGACATCGCAGTTGACAGCGGTGCTATAGAAATTGCCATCCGACCCCTGCGTGAGAGGCGCTGAGGGATACTCTCCTTCGTCGGTGGTTACGTTGAAGCTGTGCAGCAGGGTAAACGTTCCCGCCGGCGTGATTTTATAGATCGTTCCCTCATTGTTGACGCCGCCCATTTCGGTGGCCCCATAGAAGTTGCCGTCCGTTCCCAGGGCGAACCCGGAGGGGTTAGTCCCGTCGCTTGCCCCACCCTCAAAGTCGTGCAGCGGGGTAAGCACCCCGGCCGCTGTCAGCTTGAAGACGCCACCCTGGGTGCCGTCACCCTGGTAGCCGACGCCATAGAAGTCGCCATTGCTGCTCTGAACCAGGCCGGTCGGCTCGTAGATTGGGTCTCCGCCAGCAAACGAATAAATCGTAGTCAGCGTGCCCGTAGGTGTGATCTTGAAGACTGTGCCCTCTCCACCTGAGCCCCCGCCCTGACAACCTCCGTAAAAATTCCCATTGCTCCCCTGGAACTCCAGGAAGGGTTCCATTCCATCGGCGCCAGTAAAGTCGTGCAGGTGGGTAAAGGTTCCGCTGGGCGTGACCTTGAATATGTATCCGTCGCTTTTGTAGGAGCAAGCGCCATAAAAGTTGCCATCGGTGCCCAGAACTTCGACGCTGGGGTTGCACTGCGGATTACCATCCGCGGCCGTAAGGCTGTAAATGACGGTCGGCGCGCCGGCGGGGGTGATTTTGTAAATCGAACCCAGGTTATTGGTTCCGCCTTGGTATGAACCGCCGTAAAAGTTGCCATCCCGGCCTTGCACGACTCCCGTAAGAAAGCCGGGATTGGGATCTCCCGAGGCATTGTAGAGGACTGTATAGGTCGCCAAGGGCGGTGTCCCCCCGGCAGGAGTGCGGGCGGGGGCCTGCCCAACGCTGCCGGCTGTTTGTCCGGCGAAAGCGGCCGTGATCCATACCACCGCCGCACAAAGCGTGGCAATTCGAGCTAGGAACGAAACTTGTCGGGCTAATTTCATGAAGCATCTCCTTTAGGTTCAATACCGCTGACCATTGCACGATGGCGGCTTCGCGGGCTGTCGCCCCCCGCGCCGGCCGTGCGTTGGCCCCTGGTGCCAGCGGATGAGTGCGACATTAAGGGTTTAGCCATTGCCGGTCAACGGACATTACCGGACATTAGCCGGACATTACCGGACATTCGGGCGTAGGAGGCAGTTTTTAGGGCATTTGGATTTTTCGAATGCCCTGGTTCGCTTGAGAACAGGCGCGCCTGCCGGAATTCGGGATTGTTGGGCTGTCGGAGAGAGCAGTTCTGGCAAAACGCGCAATGCCGCTGGCGTGTTCCGATGCGGAACGGAAAGACGCCGCCTCTGGAACACATTACGCTCGAAACTTTACCTAAGGTGTCACCCCGAACTGCACGTTGCTCGAAAGCGTGCCTTTGGGCGTCACCACCTGAATGAAACCCGTGGTCGCGCCTGAAGGTACTTTCGTCGTGATCAAGGACGCAGATACTACGGTAAACGAGGCTGCGACACCATTAAACGTAACGCTGGTCGCGCCAGTCAGATTGGTTCCCAGTATATTGACGGCCACGCCCACCGCGCTAGCCGTCGGATTGACCGCCACGAATGGCCCCAGACCCACTGATAGGCTGAAAACCGAACCATTATTATCCTTACCGCCGACGTAGGTTGTTCCAAAGAACGCCCCATTCGTGTCCTGGACCAGGCCCGCATAAGGGTTTTCCCCATCCATTACCGCAAAGTTGTATAGCGTGGTTAACGCGCCGCTCGGCGTGATTTTGAAAATTGTGCCATCATCGTTGGTACCGCCATAGAAGGTCGTCCCGTAGAAATTCCCATCTGTGCCTTGCACCAGCCCTGCGAATACGTCATTGCCATCAGCTCCGTTAAAATTGTGGAGCGTCGTAAACTCGCCGCCCGCTGTAATACTAAAGACCGTGCCAGAATTCTGGTTGGGTCCCCCGCCCGATGTCGTCCCGTAGAACTTTCCATTGGAACCCTGAACCAGCGCTGATTCCAGGTTTGTTCCGTCCGTTCCGTCAAAGCTATGGAGGGTAGTCAGTTCCCCCGCAGCTGTGATCTCGAAGACCGTCCCAACGCCCTCGAGCCCGCCAAGTTGCGTTGTCCCATAGAACTTCCCATTGGTGCCCTGAATTAATCCCGCCGACGGCGAGCAGCCGTCCAGCCCGCCGAAGCTGTATAGAGTGGTGAGCGTGCCGCCTGCCGTGATTCTGAAAACCGTCCCGTCAGCCCCGGCTCCGCCATAAAATGTGGTTCCATAGAAGCTGCCGTCGGACGCGCGGACCAACCCGGATGGCTGGCTGCCGTCTGGGCAGCCCGCATTAGGACAAAACGAGTAGAGAGTCGTCAGATTGCCACTCGGTGTGAGCCGGAAGACGGTGCCCTGGTCATTCACTCCGCCAAATAAGGTCGTACCATAGAAGTTCCCATCAATGTCCTGGACCGGCTCCGACGTTGGACCGGCGCCCTCCAGGCAATTGGGGCGACAGAATCTGTAAAGCAAGGTTAACGCGCCGCTTGGCGTAATTGTGAAAATCTCGCCAGTGCCGGCTCCCCCTCCGCGGTAAGTGGCTCCATGGAGGTTTCCATCAATGCCCTGGATTAGTCCGGCGAATGGATTTGTGCCGTCCACCCTGTGGAAGCTGTGCAGCGTGGTGAAC
>PKXT01000225.1 GCA_003133505.1 Acidobacteriota bacterium | reverse complement strand
GAAAGTGGAACTTACGCCGAATTGATGGTCCAAGTAAGCCATTTCCAGAGCTTTTTCCGGAGAAAAATCCACATCGTGTCGGAGGATGACGTAGGAACCATCCTGTCGAACGTCCCGAAAACATACTATCTCGTAATGCAGGTCCTTGATGAATTGCAGGAGTGCGAGATAGCCCTGGTGGGTGAACTCAATCATGCGCGTCCCTCTGTTCCTTCAGGCGCTTCTAATTTGCGAGCGGAAGTCCCCGGAATGAACTCCCGGTGAAAAGCCGGATTCCCCGCCGGCGGAGGTAATCTCGAAGATCTTCTCCTATATCGGTTAGCTCCCCGGTAATCACTTCCTTGCAAAGATTGAAGTGGCACTTCCCTCTGAATTTCCCAGTCTGCTCACCATAAGCCAGAGTGATGTCGGGTTTACCGGGAAATTTCGAAAGCCGGGCTTCCGTCGAATATCCAATCGTGTGTTGCTGGCCCCCGAGAACGAGTGTCNNGGCGAGCCGATTCTGGGCCACGCGCACACCCTTAGGTTCCAGGGTAGCAACATAATCTGAAAGGATCGATCCGATTAACCAGTCGATTTTGCCCCGATCCAAGCCCGTCGGATAATCGGGATTGCCCTTCACGATCCGGGCCGGATTTCCCGCCGCAAGGCTGTGCGCTGGAACATCCCGAACAACGACCGAGCATGCACCGATCGTACTGTAATCTCCGATAGTGACTCCAGGGAGAACCACGGAATTCAGATAGACGACACAGTAGTTCCCGATCCGAACAGGCGCGAACTTAGCTGGGAAGCCGAGCAGGACAGGCTGCCAGGCGCCATGCGTAAGCAGGACGACGTTGTAGCTAAGGGCCGTATTCTCACCGATCATCACCCCCTCGGCGAGATTGATGAAACACCTGTCAACAATAGTGTTTCGCGCTCCAATCTCAAGATACGACCGAAGGCCCTGCGCACCGCCGCCACCCACCACCACATCGTTCTTCATCCAGAGGAATTCCCCGCTCTTTACGCCACGCCCCGCGAGTGAGACTCGATTCCCCAAAACAGAGTGCCTACCCAAGTGGAGATAGTCATTCAGTTCTACCTGCAGGGATTTTCCAATGGAACACTCCTTTTCGAAGACGATCTCCGGGCACAGCACTACACTCCCGGCGCCTATCGAGCAGCCCTCGCCCAGTTCCAAACGATCGCAGATGATCTCGACATTGTCCGCGATGCGGACGTTGCTTCCGAGCTTAACTTCCCGAGCTTTAATGATGCTATGCGCGCCAATAGTTACAGAGTCGGCGGCCTGCAGGCGATCGGCTTGTATCTGCTGGTTGAGGTTGCTCATAATTTCAAATGAAGCAGCGCTCACATGTTGGCGGCTAGGAATGTCCAGCGCTTCGCGAACGCCCATCAGTGCTGGACTCCTGCGGAACTTCATGGCACTGGCCATCTGTGACTTTGTACGTCTTGCCGCAAGAGGAGCAAACCGGAGAAGGGGACGACTCCGGCAGCCGGTCACCGCAATAACAGACCCATCCAGCTTGTCTGGCCGGGACGCCCATCACCAGCGCATAGTCGGGCACGTCCTTCGTGACAACGGCTCCGGCAGCGACCAAGGCGTAGCGGCCAATGGTGACACCGCAGACGACCGTCGAGTTGGCGCCAATACTCGCGCCCCGTTTTACGACAGTTTTCCGGTATTCATCGCGTCGAATGATATGGCTGCGGGGATTGATGACGTTGGTGAAGACCATTGAAGGTCCGCAGAAAACGTCATCTTCGAGCTCCACACCCGTGTAAACGGAAACGTTGTTCTGGATTTTTACATTGGTGCCGATGCGCACGCCCGGGCTGATGACCACGTTCTGCCCCAGATTGCATTTCTTGCCCAATGTAGATCCGGACATGATGTGCGTAAAATGCCAAATCTTGGTGCCCTCGCCGATTTCGCAATCCGCGTCCACCAGTGCCGTCGAATGTGCGAAGTATGACGGAGCTGGTTTCGCGAACGGCACACTAGCTCCTTTTGCAAGCAGTGAAGCTTCGCAAGCTTCCAATACACGTAGTACGCGTAATGCGTTTTCTCCATCGGTGACAGGCTGGCGGCGGGTTCGAACACATTCTAGAAAGTGCTCACATTCGAGTCGCAAAGGCTCCTGAGCGCCTATTGCAATTTCGTGACCGGTATCTTTCTCGGCCACTGGTTTGCCATCGCGCCAATTAACGCTATGGCAGTAAGCCATTAGCTTGCCGGTTTTTAACGTGTCATCGAAGACCACCATTTTCTGGCTGCCCACGACAGTGAGTTTTTGTTCTTTGAAGGGATGGAGCCAGCTTACAAAGATATGGCCTTTTGCACCGCTGCCGAATTCAAGCGTACTGAGGGTGGTGTCCAGCAGCGGCGGATTCAGATAACTTCCGCCCTGCGCCGAGACAGAAACGGGCTCCTCGCCGAGAAGATAGAGAATCGCCGCAATGTCGTGCGGAGCAAAACTCCACAGGATGTTCTCCTCAGTACGAAGCTTGCCGAGATTCAGACGTGATGAATATAAGTAGTGGATTTTTCCCAGCTCGCCCTTTTCTATCAGGTCTCGCACTGCGGCAATGGCGGGATGATATTGCAGAATGTGGCCAGCCATTAGAATTTTCCCATGGTCGCGGGCCAGATCCACGAGTTCCTGGCCCTCCGTGGCGTGCAGCGCCAGCGGTTTTTCGACAAACACATCTTTTCCGGCGAGCAGCGCGTTTTTGGCCAATTCGAAGTGCTGAGCCGCGGGGGCTGCAATTATAACTGCGTCCACCGACTCGTTACCCAGAAGCGCGCTTACATCCGAAACGATCTCAACATTGAATTCCTCTCTCATCCGCCGCAGTATTTCGTTGTTGGAATCGCAGACCCATCCTAGGGCTCCCAGTTCATGGAAATTACGAACCAGGTTTTTTCCCCAATACCCGGCCCCAATCACCGCAACTCGCGGATTTTTTTGCGTCACTATTTTTTCCACCTATTTCTCCTAGAAGGGAAACCGCTAACCCTCAATTGCCTNNCCCACGACGGCTTGCAGTTGCTCATCCACCATCTCGGGATATACCGGAAGCGCAATTACTTGCCGGCTAGCCAATTCAGAATGCGGGAAATCCCCTTCCTTGCAGCCCAAATAGGAGAAGGCTCTCTGCAGATGCAAGGGCCTGGGATAATACACTTCTGTTGGAATACCCGACTTCTTAAGATGATCGCGAAGCGCGTCGCGTTCCTCGACACGGATCACGTATTGGTTGTAGATGTGAGTGCAACCGAAAGGAACAATTGGGAGCTTGACTTGCCCCATCAATTCGAATTCCTGAAATAATTCGCGATACCGCGCCGCGTGGCGCTGGCGTTGCGTGGACCACCGATCGAGGTGGGGTAATTTGACTCGAAGAATCGCCGCTTGAAGCGCATCCAACCGGCTATTCATGCCCAACAGTTCGTAATCGTATTTCGTCCGGCTGCCGTGTGTGCGCAATACCTGTAATCGGTCCGCTAACCCTGGGTCGTTGGTGGTCATCATGCCGCCATCGCCGGCGCCACCGAGATTTTTTGACGGGAAAAAACTGAAGCATCCAATCACGCCCATAGAACCAGCGCTGGCTTCATGATATTGAGCGCCAATGGCCTGGGCGCAATCCTCAATTACGGGCACGCTATTGTGCTTCGCAAGTTCCATTATCGGCGCCATTTCGGCCATCAGGCCGAAAAGGTGAACAGGAAGAACGGCCTTGGTGTGATCGCTAAATGCGCCTTCCAATTTTGCTGGATCTAAATTAAAGGTGGCGGGATCAACATCCACAAACACCGGCCGCGCTCCGAGGCGGGCGATGGATCCGCCAGTAGCCACAAAGGTAAAAGGGGTCGTAATTACTTCATCTCCAGGACCGATTTCGAACGCCATCAGCGCTAGCAGCAGAGCATCAGAACCAGATGCGCAGCCAATGCCAAAGTTGCATGCGGTATATTTGGCTACTTCTTTTTCCAGGGCCTTCACTTCTGGTCCCAGAATAAAGTGCTGACTTTCCATCACTCGAGCAATCGATTGATTTACCTCATCTCGTATTGTGGCGTATTGAGCAGCCAGATCGAGGAAGGGGAACGGCTTAGCCCAGAGCTTGTCATTGCTGGCGCTCTGAACTGCTGCAGCGTTTTCGTTTGAAGTCATGCTCATTCTCCGTTTTCTTTACATTCTCAGCCTATGCAACCCGGGCGAGACAGGCCAGCGGTGTCAGTTCAAAATATTAGGGCCGCCCGCGAACATTTTCCGTGCCCAAACCTCGGCGATAAAGGTCCGCGAAATATCCGCGGGATTTATGTAACCCCGCCCGGCCCGGAAATCCTCATAGTACTTTAGGAACGCATTATCTTCGATGAAACCCATTTGCGCGAGGATGCTATTCTGAAAACTCCGCTGAATCGGCTCCCGAAGCTCCCTCCGGAGCCACATTTCCTCGGGGATTGAGAAGCCTTTCTTGTCGCGGCGCCAACGAACCGCCGCAGGGACCTCCGGGAAGGCATCCCGGAGAATAAATTTTGTCCAGCCTCGTTGTATTTTCCATTCGGTTGGAAGATTGATGCCGAAATTAACCAGGCGGTGGTCTAGAAATGGGTTACGCACTTCGAGGGATTTAGCCATTGAGTTGCGATCTTCGTAATGAGTTAAGGCCGGAACGGAATACCGATCAATGTCTTCGATCTGACGGGAACGCATATCTTTACATCCCCAAACCGGCAATAATTTGGAGGGAATCCGGCGGAAATCCCCATTTTTCGGGTGGTGAAAAAATGGAATATAGCGGCGTGCTTCGGCCAAATGAAACTGACGCATCACCGTGCCTCGAAGAAAGCTGTGCAACAGCAGTGCGATGGCCTGAAACTTAGCGTCCCGAGCCAGAAGCTTGGCATAAAAGAAAAAGAATTTTCGATATCCCAACAGAACCTCGTCACCTCCTTGCCCGCTCAGAAGTACAGTGAGGTCGGTTTGCTGTTTAATCATCTGGAATATCTTGAACTGGGCAATTATGCTGAATCCGCCGAAGGGCTCGCCGCTATGGTCAAGGGTTTCATCCAGTGCATCTAGCACATCGGATTCGCGGAACATCAATTTACGATTGGCTATGTGAGTGGGCTGGCACAGCGCATCGATGAACTGCTCCTCGCTGTTTTTCGGATTTTCCGATATTACGGAAAAAGTTTCCAGCGGTTCTCGCAACAGGTCATTTGAAACGACCGCGATGGTCGAGGAATCAAGCCCTCCGCTCAATAGCACACCCATCTTAACGTCGCTACGCAAGCGGATCTTGACGCTGTCAGTGAACAGCTCGCGAAATTGCTCGAGTGTGTTCTTGCCATCCTTTTCTTGTGCTGCAGAATAATCCCAATATTTCCTCTCTACGGTTTCGCCGCTCTCCAGAGAAACAACGAAGTTAGTTTTAGGAGCTACCCTTTTGATGCCCTGAAAAAAAGTTTCTTGGCACTGATCGAGCAGGCCTTGCCAGAGATAAGCGGACATCACTTCAACGTTCACGTTGCGTCGCGGTAGCAAGGGCAGGAGTTGCTTGATCTCACTGGCAAAATATAACAGGTCACCATTGCGAAGGTGATATAGGGGCTTGATGGAAAAGCGATCACGGCTTACGATTACGCGGCGCGCTGGACAGTCCACCAGGGCGAAGGCCCACATGCCATTCAACCTCTCGAAACCCGCTTCGCCATAGGCGTCATATACCTGCAGAATGACCTCGGTATCGGTCGAGGTTCGAAATTTGCGGCCCGCGGCCTCCAGCTCCTTGCGAATCTCCAGATAATTAAAAATCTCGCCATTGTAAGTGATCCAGCGTCCCTTTCCGTCGGTCATGGGCTGGTGCCCAGCGGGCGAGAGATCAATGACCGAAAGGCGGCGGTTCCCCAGAAAAATAGGAAAGGGCGCCCCAACCATGGGGGGGCCGCCTGTTCCATTTAAGGCGACATAACCGGAATCATCCGGTCCACGGTAACGAATCAGATCGGTAAGGTAGGTAAAGCGGTGGAACTCAGCCCACTCGAACCGTTCTCGCAGATTTATAGCGCAAAAGATTCCGCACATTCTTTATATTATTCTGGAAGGAGTAGGAGGCCTTACTCGGCGGGCCTGTATCATAGTAGCAATGCCGTGACGCTATAACAAGGGATGCGGTTCATGTGAGCCAGCCCATTGCCGGTTAGGCAGATGACGCTTTGCGCCAAGCGCCATTTTCAATGCCATTGTGTACAATTTTAGGTGCGAAGGAAATTCCAGCGGGGTGGAGAGCGGCTCGGCATTGCGCCGCGCCATGCGTGTAAAGGCCGGCCCTTTGGAGCCGCACCCGGACGATTAACGGGGATCCGGATAGCTTGGGGGTGCAAAGGATATGGAAATGAGCTGCAACTGTGTGAGAATGGCCGGGTTGTTAACCGGTGGTCTTAAACAGCCGGTGACCACCTTTATTGGAGTGCGATAACAATCTTTGCAGATTGGCGTGGGAGCATTGTCTTTCAAATTCCAACCTAAACAGAGGGCGGTGCAGGCAATCGGTCCGTTGGTTTTGGCCTTTTGTTTGGTGATGCGGTTGGGAAGTGGGGGCTCGGCGGCCGCAGCTGGAGGATTGGCCCCGACCGGACGGGCCCAGCCACAGGAAACGCCNNAAACGCCGGCGCAACATACTCCGGCCTTGCCTGCTGCAAATACCCAGCAGCAAGCGCCGCCGTCGGCGTTTCCTCCCGCTCCGTTCCCTTCGCCTGCTTCGCCCGGGGAGACACAGCCCCCTGCGGCTACTGCGCCCGCACCCGCGAATCAGCCTGCGACGCAGGCAGATGAACCTAAACCGGGACCGGATGCCAATGGGGACCAAAGTCGCGTTAATACTCTGAGCCCGCTTTTGCTGAAGCATTTGGCGCAGGATCAGGTTTCCATCTGGACCAGCCCGGCGGGGATCAGAACAGACCAGACCGTGTGGTTGGTGCCGCTGGCGGGAATCACAGCGGGATTTCTGGTGACGGACGAGGATGCCAGCGGGCACTTGAATCCATCGCCTTCGACAATCTCGCAGTTCGAGGACATCTCGAATTACGGGGTGTATTCAATGATCGGCGGGGCCGCCGGTTTGTATTTTCTGGGAAACATCACCCACGACGATCACGAAAGGGAAACGGGCTTCTTGAGCGGCGAGGCCGCTCTGGACAGTCTGGCCGTGGCCGAAAGTTTGAAGTATGCAACTGGTCGTGACAGGCCCTACCAGGACAGTGGGCAGGGCAATTTCTGGGACGGAGGCACGTCGTTTCCATCGGAACATGCCGCGCTGGCATGGTCGATCGCAGGCATCGTCGCTCACGAATATCCGGGTACGCTAACCAAGCTGCTGGCCTATGGCTTGGCGGGAGTGATAAGTGCCAGTCGCGTAGAAGCCAAGCAGCATTTTCCCAGCGATGCGCTGGTCGGCAGCGCCCTCGGTTACCTTATATCCGAACATGTCTACAATACGCGCCACGATCCCGAGGTCGGCGGGGGGGAATGGGCCGCGTTCCCGATTCGATCGGAAGACGGTAAGTGGCAGGGAAGGGACATGGGCTCTCCCTACGTGCCGATGGATAGCTGGATTTACCCGGCTTTTGATCGCCTGGTGGCGATGGGCTACGCTAATACCGGATTTCTGGACCTCCGCCCGTGGACGCGGCGAGAGTGCGCGCGCCTGTTAAGCGAGATGGGTGACACGATCAGCGAAAGTTCTTCCCAAGAGGCATATCAAATTTATGCCACGCTGGAGAATGAATTTGCCGACGACCTTACCCTGCTTGGTGGCGGGAAAAACAGGCGGGCACAATTGGAGTCGGTGTACACTCGCTCGACAGAAATAGCCGGTAAGCCCTTGACGGATGGTTTCGATTTCGGCCAGACAATCATCAATGATTTTGGGCGGCCTTACGCTCAGGGGTATAACAATGTCACGGGTGCCTCTGGCTTTGCCACGGAAGGGCCGTGGGTAGCCTACGTCCAGTGGGAATATCAGCACGCACCTGCATCGCCCTCCCTGCCGGAATCAGCTTTGCAATTAATCCCCTCGCTCGAAGGCGGTCTGCCATGCTGCCCCTTAACCACGGCGACATCGACGTTGAATCGCGGCCGGCTGCTGGATGCCTACGCTGGTTTAAACCTGCATGACTGGCAAATTACCTATGGCCAGCAGACGTTGTGGTGGGGGCCGGAGGATGGCGGTCCCCTCTCAATTAGCGATAATGTTCAGCCCATCCCCATGTTCCGCATCAGCCGAGTCACGCCCTTTAAGCTGCCGTGGATCCTGGGTTTGATGGGACCAATGCGCGTGGAAGCGTTTTTAGGTCAGGTCGCGGGACAACGCTGGATAGTCGATAATCAAGGAGCTGCCGTTGGAAGTTGGACGACCTTTTTAAACCCGCAGCCTTTTATCCACGGTGAGAAATTCAGTTTCAAGCCAACCGAAAATTTGGAGATAGGCTTCTCGCGTACCGTGCTCTTTTCGGGCCAGACGGTTCCATTTACGATCGGGGAGCTCGCGAGCACTTATTTTTCCGTCAGTAATGGACCATCCACAACGGCCTTGCGGCCTATCGGTCCAGGAGATCGCAGGTCGTTTTTCGATCTAACTTATCGGGTCCCCGGCCTCAGGAAGTGGGTGGAGTATTATGCCGATGGATTTACGGAGGACCAATACTCCCCTGTCGCTTATCCAGATCGCTCCGCTTGGGACACGGGGGTTTATTTTTCACATCTGCCGGGTATCGCCAAGATGGATTTCCGCGCTGAGGGTGTATTCACTGACCTGGCTATCCGCTTTGGACCCGGTGCATTCTATTCGAATGACCACTACCATAGCGGATATACGCAATACGGGAATATTATAGGCAGTTGGATCGGTAGGCAGGGTACCGGCGTACAGGCGTGGACAAATTATTGGTTCACACCTCGACGTCGCCTGCAATTCAATTTCCGCCATGAAAAGGTAAGCCAGGAATATGTGCCACTGGGCGGAACGATAACAGATGGCGGTGCCAATCTCGATTGGTTGATAGGGCGGCATCTGAGCGTCACGAGCGCGGTACAATATGAGAAATGGCTGTTTCCGGTTATCTTCAGCAATGCCCAAACGAACGTAACCGGATCAATGCAACTGACGCTCTGGCCCGAATCCTGGGGAAAATGGCCGAAGTCGCCGTTATAGGGCAAAAATGAGGAACTCCGTGAATGAGTGACGTGTTTGCCAAGGAAGATCAGTTGCCGCCGGAAATTGTTTTCAATGAGACCCCACCGTCGCTGGAATATCAAGATCTAAGGCGGCAAAAGCGGTGGAATCAGGTTCGACTACTGTGGAAACAGCGGCGCCTGCTTGTTCGGGTGGCCGCCATTGGGTTGGTCTTGTCCACCTTGGTGGCGTTTCTAATTCCGTCGGAATACGAATCCACCGCCAAGTTGATGCCGCCCGAGCAGCGCTCTTCCGCTGCCGCCTCAATTCTCAACTTTATGAGCATGTCGGGAGGGAGTGGAAGTGGCGGAAACAACAATATCGGGGGAATAGCCGGGCAGCTACTGGGTGGCAAGGACACCGGCGATTTGCTAATGGGGGTGTTTAAGAGCGCGACCCTGGAAGATCGTGTAGTTGATCAATTTGATCTGCGGAAGGTTTATCGCACAAGGCAGTATGGTCAGGCGCGGAAGCGCTTGGAGGAAAACACGGACGTAAGCCAGGACCGGAAGAGTGGAATCATCACCTATACGGTGACCGATACGGATCCCCAACGCGCCACCGATATCAGCCGCGCCTATATAAACGAGTTGAATCAGCTGATGTCGCAACTCGATAACTCGTCGGCCCATAGGGAACGAGTCTTCCTGGAAGGACGCCTGGTGCAGGTGACGGCGGAATTGGAGACTGCGGAAAAGATCTTTAGCCAGTATTCCAGTAAGAGCGGGGCGATCGACATCAGCGAGCAAGGCAAGGCCATGGTGGAGGCCGCGGCGCTCCTGCAGGGCCAGTTAATTGCGGCGGAATCCCAACTGGAAGGGCTCAGGCAAATTTATGCCAGTGATAATGTACGAGTCCGGGCGGCGGCGGCCCAGGTAGAGGAACTCAAACAACAACTTTTGAAATTCGGCGGAAAGCCGGGTGGGGCCGCCCCCAGCGACACCAGTGATGGCTCCGAAACGTCGTCGCTCTACCCGACGATCCGGCAGCTGCCCTTGATTGGAGTCACTTACGCGGATCTGCTGCGTAATTTAAAAATCAAAGAGGCAGTTTTCGAGGTCCTTACGAAGGAGCACGAACTAGCCAAGGCGCAGGAAGCGGGCCAGGCGCCCTCCGTGGCTGTTCTGGATCCCCCGAGCAAGCCGGAGGGNNCGCGGGCGCTAATTGTGATTTTGGGAACACTCGGAGCGTTTGTTTTCGGAGCGTTGTTTTTGCTGGCCCGTGCGCATTGGGGGGAGATGGAGGCCAATAGCCCGGCGAAAGTCTTGATGCGGGAAATTACAATGAATAATCACCGAGCGGACAATGTGACTTGAACCAGCGGGATCCGAGAAAGAATTAAGATGGTCGAGCCAAGAAACCCGACTCCTGGAGAGGTGATAAGTGAAGCGATTAACAGCGCGACTAATAAAAGCATTCTTCGCTTTCTGTTT
>PKXT01000043.1 GCA_003133505.1 Acidobacteriota bacterium | reverse complement strand
TAGGACAGTACACTAGCTTCTCGCATCTTCTCATTGCCCCTGCGAAGAACTGTCCTGTTGGATGTGGCGAAGGAGATTCCGGTCCTTCGCCACTTTCCCCTTGCTTTGGCCGCCCCGGCCGCCGTTTGCAAACTAATTTATGCTTGCGCCGGGCATGCCATCGGCCACTGCCGCAAAGGTCCGTCGTCATTCCGAATCCACCCTTGGAGGGTGAGGAATCTCTTTTCGTTTGCATCTCTCTGCAGCCCTTCAGATGGTGCCCCGCGTCTATTTTCTAGCGCCCGGTCGCGAGGCGCATCTCCTGTCTATGTCGTCGAACCGCGCGGAAAATCCTGCAGTCCCTTAGAATGAATGGCTGGTGCAGCGCTTGAAATGACCGTCACCAATTTTAACGTCCGCCCTTGTACTACCCTTACTGAATTTGACCGCTGCGTGGAACTGGAGCGCGTCACCTGGCAGGAATCCATCATCGTTCCCACCGCGCTTTTCGTTGTCGCTATCGAAACAGGTGGTCAGGTTCTCGGCGCCTTTGCTGGGTCGGACGGATCCGAGATGATCGGGTTTTTACTGGCGCTCGTCGGCGCCAACGAAGGCCAAGTTTTCTTGCATTCTCACATGACTGCCGTCTTGCCCGCTTGGCAAAATCGCGGCGTCGGACGCGCCCTGAAGCTGGCCCAACGCGATGAGGCTTTGCGCCGGGGAATTCGCTTGATTGAATGGACCTTCGACCCGCTCGAACTGCGCAATGCCCACTTCAATTTTCGCCGCCTCGGTGCCGTCGCCCGCCGCTACATTCCCAATCTTTATGGCATTACCGATAGTCCGCTCCACGTCGGACTGCCCACCGATCGCCTGCTGGCCGAATGGCATCTCGATTCGCCGCACGTGGTTTCAACCGTGGCCGATCATCCTGCCCAATATTCGCCCGCACGATCTGAAACCCGCGTTCGCATCAATGTCCCCGGCAATATTGGCGAATTGCGCGCCAATGATCGCGCCGCAGCCCTCGTCGAGCAATGCCGCATTCGCGCTGAATTCGAGCATTGGTTCGCTCTTGGTTATACCGCCGTGGACTTGCACGGCGAGGCGACCGCGGCCTCCTACATCCTCGCGCCTTGTGCTTCGAGCCAACATTGATGCATCTTCGCCAGCTACATCTCCGGGAAATCCGTANNGAAACGAGTTTCGGGCGCACCACCGAACGCCATATTCTGCTCGTCGAACTAGAAACTGATGAGGGGGTGACCGGTTGGGGCGAAGTCACCGCAGGGGAAAATCCCTTTTACTCCGCCGAGACGGTTGAAACCGCATGGCACATTCTCCGGAATTTTCTTTGGCCGCTTGTGCGGGGCAGAGAATTTGCCTCTGCCTCCGGCTTGGCCACCCTGATGGCAGCCGTGCGCGGGCATCTGATGGCCAAAGCGAGCCTCGAATGTGCCGCGTGGGACGCCGAAGCTCGCACGAAGGATCTTCCGCTTTGGCGTCTTCTGGGCGGCACTCGCCAGGAAATTCCCTGCGGGGTATCCATCGGAATTCATTCGACTATCGAAGCGCTCGTTGCCAAAGTCGAATCCGACCTTGCAGCCGGTTATCAGCGCGTGAAAATAAAGATCAAGCCTGGTTGGGATATTGAGCCCTGCCGCGTCCTCCGCGAACGTCTTCCGCGCATTCGCCTGATGGTAGACGCGAACTCCGCTTACTCGCTCGCCGATGCCCCGCATCTAAAACAGCTCGACGATTTCTACCTCATCATGATCGAGCAGCCCCTCGGCCACGACGACATTTACAGCCATTCGCTTCTCGCGCCGAAATTGCAGACGCCTCTCTGCCTCGATGAGTGCATTGAAACGGAAGCCGATTTGCGCGCCGCTATCGCCCTCAAAGCCTGCCAGATCGTCAATATCAAGCTGGGCCGCGTGGGCGGTTACACATTCGCCCGCCATATTCATGATCTCTGCCGCGATAACGGCATCCCTGTATGGTGCGGCGGTATGTTGGAATCCGGCATTGGGCGCGCTCACAATATCGCCATGTCCACGCTCGAGAATTTCACACTCCCTGGGGATGTCTCCGCCAGTAGGCGCTATTGGGATGAAGACATCATGGCGCCTGAAGTCGAAGTTACTCGTCGCGGCACGATTATCGCGCCGGATCACCCCGGCATCGGCTTCGAGCCTCGCCTCGATCGCATCGCCTTTCTGACTGTCCGCGAGGAGCTTCTTACTTGACATCTCGCGAGGTCCTGCGTTGACTACGAGTCTTCAGCCCGACTCCGCCGCGCCGGTTACTGCCCACCCCCGGCCTTTGCTATTGAACTCCGCCGCAGTCCTGATGGTCGTTATCTGGTCCCTCAACTACATTTTCGGCAAGTTCGCCCTTCTGCACATGGATGGCCTTACTCTCGCCTCCTTCCGCTTGGTCATGGCCGGTGTGCTGATCGTTCCAGTGTATTTCGTCCGTGGTCTCACCCATCCGCCTCGCCAGCGCTTCCCTATGCGCGACTGGCCCGCTCTCGTCTGGCTCGCAATCTTCGGGGTAGTCCTCAACCAGGGCTGCTTTACTCTCGGCCTAAGCCTCACCAGCGCCGGACATTCCGCCATCATAGTCGGAACCGTGCCAGTGGTCGTCCTGCTTCTGGCTCGCTGGCGGGGACTGGAAACGCTCGGCCTCATGCGCATTCTCGGGATGTCCATCGCTTTCGCGGGCGTCATCATTCTCACCAGCGAAAGCGTGGCTCCCGTTGGTCCCGCGTCTTCGCGCGCCCATCCCTTGGCCGGGGATCTATTCACTCTTTTGGGTGTGATTGGCTTTGCTGTGTACACCGTGTGGGGTAAGGAACTGGCCGCGCGCTACGACTCCATTGCCATGAACACGTTCAACCAGGTTGCAGCCGGGGTTATGGTTTTGCCCCTGGCTATTCGCCAGACTTGGCGGACGGATATTTTGGCTATTGGCTGGCGGGGATGGGCCGACGTTTTCTACATGGCGGCAATGTCTTCCATCGCCGGTTACATCATTTTCTACTGGGCGCTCCGTCACATGCCCGCATCGCGCCTCGCTGCTTTCAGCTATCTTCAACCCGTCATAGTTGTTGTGCTGGGCGCGATACTGCTCGG
Source organism: Acidobacteriota bacterium (assembly GCA_003133505.1). Taxonomy (GTDB): domain Bacteria; phylum Acidobacteriota; class Terriglobia; order Acidiferrales; family UBA7541; genus PALSA-278. Next base: position 22,719 of record PKXT01000043.1, on the reverse strand, counting down.
CGAACACCTCACTCTCCACGTCGCGATGGGCGGAGGTCTCGCTTTAAGCGGGGTTTACCTCACCGAGCGTGGCGCATGAACCCCCAACAATCTGAAACGCTGGTGCGTCCGCCCTTTGCTTTCTGCAGGCACCATGCCCTTTGTGTTCCAGGAATCGCTCCATAGCTGGGGCCCAACGTTCCTCCTAAAATCTTCATGTAACTCAAGCGGGGCGAGTCTATTTGCCCGCCCCGCCATAACGACTCAATTGCTTCCAAAAAGGAGATATCATGGCCAAAGAAACTGCACAGCACCACAATAAGGCTGCCGACAGCCACCACAATGCAGCTCGCCATCATCGGGAAACCGCGAAGCATCACGAAGCCGGCAACCACGAGAAGGCCGCCCATCACGCGCAAGTAGCGCAGGGCCATCAGCAGAATGCCAATAATCACGCGTCCGAGGCTGCCAAGTCTCATGCCGAGAATCACGGCAAACAGTAAGACCGCCAGCCGCTTGTCCTAACCTTGGAGGGCCTGCGGGATTTCGTCTCTCGGGCCCCCTTGATTTTTCCCGCTCGACATGCTCAACTTCCATTTCCATGCCTCTTAAAGCGCGATTACCGGCGAAATGAAAAATAAACCTCTGCCTACTCCTGCATCGCATCCCACCAGCTTCAATATCGAGGCTATTTCCAAGCTGGAGCACGACGCTTTGAACCGCCGCAGCGCAATTGAACGGATCAGCGAAGGCATTGCCGCATTTGCCGGCAGCGTCGCATTTGTCCTTCTTCAACTAGTCTTTTTTGTGGTCTGGGCGGGTTTTAACCTCAAGCCTTTTCACGGAATGAAGGCGTTTGATCCCTTTCCCTTTGGCATTCTGGCCTTGGTGATCTCCTCCGAAAGTGTTTTCCTTACTATCTTCGTTTTAATCAGCCAGAACCGTATGTCGCGCCACTCCGAAAGGCGCTCTCATCTTGATCTTCAAGTTAGCATGCTTGCCGAGCAGGAGTTAACCACCATGCTCAAGATGCAGCAGAAGATCTGCGAGCATCTCGGCATTAATATTGACACAGCAAAAAAAGAGGTTCAGGGATTCAGCGAGGCGACCGATGTCCACAAGCTAGCCAGCGAGCTGGAAGAGAAGCTACCCGACTCACCATAGTCCCTGGTGTCTCTAGACGGCCCCCAGATGCTGCGGGACAATAACCCGTGGGCTGGAGTTACCCGGACCCACAGAAAGCCCGGAGTGGAATTCGCGGAATTGGTCCGGTGCTATGTTGGCTTTCCGGACGAGCCTTTTTCGCCTGCCGCTATTTCGAATCGAACTTCTGATTGTACTCTTCCAGGTCTTTGTCGTTTTTGAAGTAAATTACTCCGCCGTTCGTGGTGACCCCGATCACTGCCGCCGATTTATCGACTTTTTGTTTCGACACTGGGTCCACGGCGGTTCGCTGGTCCGCATTATTGGTGAGCATGGACTTGCACATATCGCAGCAGCCATAATACGTCTTGCCATCCACTCTAACGGGGATTTGGGGTTTGTCGTAAGCCCGGTTGGTGACCATGCAGATTTTTGTGTTGTCGCTAACTTTAGTTACTTTACCTTCCGGTATGGGCTGCCCCATGCTCATGGGGGCCGGCCTCTCCCTGCTTGTCTGCGCCGATGAGCCCGAGCCAGTCCCGCTTTGTGGATGCGCGGGAAGTGCGGCCAGGACCATGGCGCTTACTATAAGCGCCGGGATGTACATACGTGCGGAAATATACAATTTAAGAAGTTTCACTGTTAATGATCCTTTTCGTCCTTTAAGATATGTACTTGACTCCAATATATGCGCCTGCTTCTTTAGAAAGGCCGCTGGCTCGACGTGAGCGAACTGGTTGCTGACATGAATCAGTCGCCAAGGCGGTCCAGCGGCCTTTGGACCTTGTTCCAATAACCCCTATTGCGCTTGCCGTTTATTGCGGGATGGCATAGAAACCATGGCCCACGCCGCTGGAGTCATTCCACTGGCCCACGATTTGGGTTCCGCTGCGGTTGATGCCGCGAGTGTGCGTGCCTGTGGAGTCGGGATAATCTATCTGCTGGAAGTTTCCGGCGCGGAGCAGGTATCCGTGAATCACGTCGGATGAATCCTCAAACCAACCCGTCGCCAACCCTTTGTCGCTGATTTTATCAAGTACGGTGACAATGCTGTTGGGAAAATCAATCTGCGTGTATGTCGTGCCTACGAGGGTGAAGCCGTGTTCCAGACCCGAACTATCCACGAATAGCCCCACGATTTCACTGTTGTTGGCGGTAATCCCCACGCATTCCGTTAGGGTCGCGCCCGGGAAATCCACCTGTGTGTAAGTGCCTTTCTCGAGTGTCCACCCGTGGAAGAGGCTGCTGGAGTCTTCGAATTCGCCGACTTCCGTGCCGGTATTGTTATTTCCATAAATAATCGTGCTTACCGCGCCGGGATAGTTGACCGCCGTATAGACGCCGGCGGGGGTTACCGTATATCCATGCTGGACGGTGCTGGTGTCGTAATACCAGCCGACTGCCAGTCCCTGGTCGTTAATACTCCACAGTTGGCTGCCCGTGCCCCCTGGATAATCCAGCGTCGTAAACGTGCCACCCGCGCTGCGCGAGAAACCGTGGTACACGCCTGAGGAGTCTGTATAGAAGCCCATGATTCGCCCGGAGGTATTCACCGCATCCGCCTGGGTGGTCACGGCGCTAGGATAATCGAACGATGTAAACGTAAACTGCGCCGGCGCCTTAGCCGATTGCGCCCACGCCGCCCCGGATATGCCCAGCGCGGCAATCACTGTGGCCGCCGCCAGTATGAAGAAGAGAATCTTACGATTGGTAAACCGCTTGGTATTCATCTTCGAGTCCTCCTGAGGATTTTTCCCCCGCCTGAAAATCGAAAATGGCGGGTAACCCAGGGCCTGCCCAGATTGCGATTTGAACGACCCCTGTCACGCGCATCATACCCCTCTACCTCACTCGCCACAACCCAACTGTCGCAGACGCCCGCCGCGGTGATTTCCATCAGCCGTTTTGGACCTGCATTTCGCACTGGTTGTCATCATCCTGATCTCTCCACAAGCCACCAGACCGCGCGAGCGCGCCATGGTGCTAGAATCTCAGTTGCTTCAGTGGAACCATGATTCCTTCATTCGATTGGCGTCGCCTAGGCGCTAGGGACTTCGTACCTCTGGCGGCGTTGTTCGGCTCCATCCTTCTTGCCCATCTCCCAGGTTTTCAGTGTATTCAAAAGTAAATGCATCCGATTGCCTGAAAGCTATGTCATCATTCAAATCCGATGGAATGGAACGCATCGCGAATCCATAGGAACCGTCTTTTTTTGCATCTACTTCGAATCCAACAGGAGAGATAAATGTCTGAAGAGATCAACAATAATCGCCGCCGTTTTCTTGGTACTGCGGCCATGACTATTGCCGCCGCCCAGTTTGGCATGCTCGGTTCCGCGGACGCGCAATCCAGCAAGGTAAATCCGGCGGATGTGCCCGCGATTAAGCCGGGGACGAACACATCGTTTGGCCCCCTCAAGCAGATCAATGCCGGCCTCCTGAATGTCGGATATGCCGAAGCTGGCCCCACTGGCGGTCCAGTGGTAATTCTTCTGCACGGCTGGCCCTACGACATTCATAGCTATGTGGATGTCGCCCCTTTGTTGGCATCGGAGGGCTACCGGGTAATCGTTCCGTATCTGCGCGGCTATGGCACTACGAGCTTTCTTTCCAGTGAAACCTTCCGCAACGGCCAGCAATCGGTGGTTGCTCTCGATATCATCGCCCTCATGGATGCTCTCAAAATCAAGACGGCAATCATTGCCGGTTTTGATTGGGGAGCGCGGACGGCCGACATCATGGCGGCGCTCTGGCCTGAACGCTGCAAGGCCATCGTCTCCGTGAGCGGTTATCTCATCACCAGCCTTATGGCCAACCTGCAGCCGCTGCCGCCATTAGCTGAATATGGATGGTGGTACCAGTATTATTTCGCCACCGAACGCGGCAAGCTGGGCTACAGCGCAAACCGGCACGACTTTAACAAGCTCATCTGGAAGATCGTCTCGCCGAAATGGGACTTCGATGATGCTACTTTCGATCGCACCGCGGCGTCCTTTGACAACCCGGATCACGTCGCCATCGTCATCCATAATTACCGCTGGCGGCAGAGCCTGGCCAAAGGCGACCCGCAATACGACAATTTGGAACAAAAACTTTTCGCAGGTCCCGTTATCACTGTCCCCGCCATCACCATCGGGAGTGATTTCGACGGTGCGGCCGCCGACGGAAAACCCTATGCCGGGAAATTCTCGGGCAAATATTCACACCAAATTTTCAAGGGCATCGGTCACAATGTGCCTCAGGAAGCTCCACAGGCCTTTGCCAAGGCTGTAGTCGAAGTGGACGGTTACTGATCGCCATTACCCTGCGCCAGCCTCGCGGACTGTTTCCCCCCGGGCTTTCGCGCCTTTGCCGGGCCGCCTGCGGGTCATTCCGAGCGAGTCCCGCTTGTCTTTCGTTGGGACGGCGAGGAATCTCTCTTCGCCTTTGCTTGCTCGAGCAACCTTATGCCTGTCCTCCCCGCGAAAGCGGGGATCCAGTGGCACAGCCTCTCCTGGCTGTGCAGTTTTATCCACGCGGATGCCCGTCGGCGATTCACGATCTCTGCCAATTCCACCCGCGACATTAACATCCGCCTCCCTTGCCGCCAAACCCAAAACCGGTCATCCCGCCTCCTGAGGTCTAGCGAAGGAGGCCATCGCGCGAAGTATGCGCACCTAAGGCAAGAGACCTGCTTTTCGTATTGCCTATCTCGTGTAGCGCCGGGCTTCAGACCCGCCAGCTTTTGTCATGTAGCTTCGCTCCTTGTGCCCGGCTTGTCCTGCGCGCCGCCCAACCCAAAAACTGGTAATCCCGAGCCACCGCGGGAATTATGCGCGCCTAAGCGAGGGATCTGCTTTTCGTATTGCCTGTCAAGTGTCGCCGGACCTTCGCGCTTTCTGCATCCCGGTGGCCGCCGTGCACCGGCACCCACCAGCAGGAACTCGCCATTGCTCGAAGGTCGATTTCCACGGATTCGGGAGCACAGCGGGCGAAGAACCGAAAGTGTGGGTGATGGGAACTCTCGATTTACAGGAACTTACGTTAGCATTCAGAATAGGAAACTTGGCTGCGTGGGTTTTCGCAAGTGCAAAATTGTGATTCCGAGAAGGATGAAGTGCATAAATAATGATGCAAGATAGGCAACTTTTCTGGAATCATGGGTTTAATTAGGCGGAATCAGTCGTCGCCGCCGACCGCACGGGCTGAAAGTACATCAATGGTCTGGATCCCGGCCGGGACCAGCTTCAGGAAATGAGGGCCCCCAGTTCAGTTGGGAGTGCCCGTCCACGGAGATTGCTACAAAGATTAACGGAGGATGGAATGAACGGAGCAATTCATAGTTCGAGGTCACGAACGCCCGAGGTCACCAGGATACCAAACATTGGGAGGTTTGCCAGGACGGGCGCACTTCTGGCCACTGTGGTTGTTCTAGCGTTTTTCCTTGCCGCTTGCGGCAGCAGCAATTCAACATTGACCTTTATCACGGTGATCCCAGCCACAGCCAGCATTGCCGTGGGTGGCACACAGCAGTATATGGCCACCGGGACTTACAGCAACGGCAGCACGCAAAATATTACTTCCAGTGTTACGTGGAGTTCGGGAACCACCACTACGGCTACGATCACCACGGGTGGATTCGCCACCGGCGTGGCGGCGGGCGCGTCCAAGATAACGGCAACTTCAGGCTCCATCACGGGCACGGCGCTATTGACCGTGACGGGTGCACCAACCCTGATCAGCATTGCTGTGACGCCGGCTAATGCATCCATCGCGGTGGGCGGGACGCAGCAGTTCACAGCCACCGGCACATACTCTGATGGGAGCACGCAAAACGTGAATGCGACAGCTACGTGGAATTCTTCTACGCCGACAGTGGCCACGATCAGCAGCCCAGGCGGTTTGGCAACGGCTGTGTCGTCTGGCACAACTACGATTATGGCCACATGCGGCACAGTGACGAGCCCTGCCGTCACCCTTACCGTTGCCGGCACCGACCAAGGTTCGAATGGCACGCTAGACGGGCAATATGTATTTTCCCTCAACGGCACGAATGTCAACGGCAAATACATACTGGTGGGCAGCTTGACGGCCGATGGTAACGGAAACATAACCACCGGGGAAGTCAATTTCGGCGACGAAGTAAACAGGACGCATGATCCAACCATAACCGGCACATATGCCATCGGGACCAATGGAATTGGAACGCTCACGCTGACTACGGGCGATACCACCTTCGGAATCAATGGCGTCAGCACGTTCATAGTATCCATGGTTACTCCGAATGATGGATTGTTGGTCCAGCAAAGCGACTCAGATCTGCTGTCAGGCCTGGGCGAAGGCAGGCTGGACATTCAGACCCCGGCCGACTTTAACGCGTCATTCATCACCGGCGCGTACTCATTCACGTTCGGTGGAGTCACGGGCACGGGGACCGGCGCAACTCCGTTAAATATCGGAGGAGTGCTGACAGCCGACGGCGTGAGCATGTTTTCGAATGGCACAGAAGACGTCGTCAGCAATTACGTGGTCACCAGCAATATTCTTGCCGGCACCTTCGCTGGTCCGGACACCAATGGTTACGGCACCGCGACGTTGACCCCAACAGGCGGGACGACCGCGACATTCGCATACTATTTAATCAGTGGAAATGCACTGCGGCTGATTGAAACCGACACCACCAGCGGGACTTTCCAACAAGGCAACCTTTCAGCCCAGGGCCCCACGCCGATGTTCACAGACGCGTCGTTGAGCGGGTCATACGTCTTTGTCGGCAGCGGGACGGCGGCCGATTCGATGTTCTCGATTGCTCTCGGAGGCCTAATGACTGCGGACGGAGCCGGGAACATTATCTCTGGCATATTTGACAGCGACGATAATGGAACGGTGACCACCGGTACGGCGTTCACGGGGACCTATACGGTGAATTCGAACGGGCGCGGGACCATTACCAACACGGCCGGAATCCCCGAAGTCGCCATGTATTTCACAGCCGACTCCAGTGTACTGTTCCTGGAGATAGACGGGAGCAGGCAGTTGGGGGGCAGGCTAATGCTACAGAAAGGGGCGGGTACCTTTACGGCCTCGTCCTTGAGCGGTAATTATGCCTTAGCGTACCATACGGTTCCCCCGGACAGCACATTGACTACCGACGTTATCGGGCAGATTATGTCAGACGGGGTGTCCGCTCTGACAGGTATAGTCGATATTGAATCGGCTGCCATTGGCCAGAGCAATGTGCCAATAACGGGCAGCTACACGGCCCAGTCCAACGGGCGATTTGCGGGAACGACGCTTGACACGAACACTACGCTAATACCAAACCTAACTGCCACCGTTTACTTGGTCAGTAGCAACCTGGCCGTCTTTATTAGCCAAGACACGTCAGAGATAGCCAGCGGCACGCTGCCGCTGCAGCAGTTGACTACACCGGGAGGTGCCGCAAAGGGCAAACCGACTGGGTCGACAGCGTTGACCACCGTACCGCTCTACTAACGAGATGCGTATTATCTGAGGGGCCCCCCAGACCGGGAGAAGTCCTTTAGCGGGCGCGCGGGTTGACGGAGGGACCGGGAAGAACATTCCCGGCCCTTCTTTTTTGGGGCCAAGGGTGATGCGATTTGGATTAGAGTGGAAGATGCCGGTGGCGCTGGGTTTGGTTATCACACTCTAGCTAAGGCCTTTGTGATTCAGAGTCGGGTAATGGTGATCCTAGAATGAATATGCTGCATTGCAATTTCCAATTTTCTCACCACGCTCGTCTTGCTTTAGCACTTGCAGCCTTCCCAATCCAGGCGGACGTGAAGGTCAGCAACGACTTTTTCATAGATCGTATTCTTAAAATAATATCGCCGGAGGCGATCGATATTCTCATCCTCCGCGCCGGCATATGGCCTTGCAGCTCGACTAGGTGGAGATTTTGTACAGACTTCGCCCACCCTCGCACCTTCGGGTCTTGCTTTCTTCCGCAGTCTCGCCGCACAATATCTCTCGCCAAAAAACGAGGAGCCTGTCGCCTTATTCAGCATAATTTATGAATGGTGTTTTCCAATCCGAACGCAAGGGCGCAACGATGCTGCGAGGGTTTGCCGGAGTAGCGCCGGGCTTTTGTCCTGAGTGGAGCGGCGAAGGGTCAGTCCCGGCGGCGTTTTTGGCATTTCAAGCGCGAAGAAACGCAATGCGAAACACGGCATTTCTAGTCGCAACATGGCTGACAGTCGAGGACCCGCAAACAACATTAAATTAGTAACATACAAGTTTTTGATCGTCACNNCGACGGCATCGGCAAGGAAGTCATCCCCGAAGCCTGCCAAGTTTTTGAAGCCGCCGCCTGCGCCTGCGGTCACAACGTCGAATTTGAAAGTTTCGACTGGGGCGCCGACCGCTATCTCCGCGACGGAGTCACTCTCCCCGACGACGCTCCCGAAATGTTGCAGTCCCGCTTCGACGCCATCCTCTTGGGAGCGATGGGCGACCCTCGCGTTCCCTCCAACATCCACGCCGCCGACATTCTCCTCGGCCTCCGCAAAAAGCTCGACCTCTACGTCAACCTTCGTCCCTGTATCCTGTACGATCAGCGCCTCACCCCGCTGCGTGATCGCACCGAGCGCGACATCCAGTTCGTTGTCGTCCGCGAAAACACCGAAGGCCTCTACGTCGGCGTCGGCGGAATATTCAAGAAGGGAACCGCCGACGAAATCGCCCTGCAGGAAGACGTCAACACCCGCAAGGGTGTCGAACGCATCATTCGCTATGCCTTCGATTACGCCCGCCAGCACGGTCTCACCCGCCTGTGCATGTCCGACAAATCCAACGCCATCAATTTTGGACACGACATCTGGCAGCGCGTCTTCCGCGAAGTCCGCCAGGGATACCCCGAAACCGAGTCCTCCCACCTCTTCGTGGACACGCTGGTCATGCAGATGGTTCGCGACCCCTCGCAATTTCAGGTCATCGTCACCTGCAATCTCTTTGGAGACATCGCCAGCGACTTGGGAGCGCAACTCGCCGGCGGCCTCGGCCTCGCCGCCTCCGGCAACATTCATCCAGGACGAGTCTCCCTCTTCGAACCGGTCCACGGCTCCGCGCCCACCATCGCCGGAAAAAATATCGCCAACCCCTTCGGCTCGGTGCTTACCGCCGCGATGATGGCCACCTACATTGGTTGGGACCGCGAAGCGCAATTGTTGGACGCCGCCGTCCGCGCCGCCCTCCGCGAAGGCCAGACCACCCCCGACCTTGGCGGGTCGCTCGGCACTCGCGAAGCCGCCGCTTGGCTTGCCACCCATGTCGCGGCCGCTCCGCGCTGAGGGAGTTGAATGGAGAACACCTGTGGACGCTGGAGAACACAAGCGGAATTTCTGGAGGTTCTCGGTGTGCTTCATGATTCCTTACGCTTTGCTTTCTGCGGGACAGTTTTATCTGGCTTGCTCTCGCTATCGTGTTGGCTGCGGCAATTTATGCTAAAGAGGGCAATTCTCCGTACCCGCCAAAGGCGAGAGCTGGCAAATTATGTGTGGGAGTCATGGTCTATGTTTCAAGCACAGTGACCCTCATTGCCTGTTCACGGAGCGAACGCATTCTATCGAGTGAAGTTGGGCTGTCGCTTCCCCTAAAAGATATAATGTGCGCGCTACCGGCTCTAGCGATCTTGACCGTATATGCTGCATGGTTTCTAACGATCAAAGGCACTGCGCCGCTATACCAGCCTCCCGCCAGCGGCCGGGACCTCTAGTAGTAATTGGCGGGAAGGACGCGGCGGTGATTGCGGGCGATGGCGGCGAGGAACATCCCCGCGATGAATCCGCCAACGTGGGCCCAGAACGCGACGCCTCCCGCGTCCTGTAATTGCAGCGTTCCCAAGCCGCCAAGAAACTGGAACACGAACCATAGGCCGATGAAGAGAACGGCGGGCAGGCGCACGATCAGCGGAATAACTATGATGGGAACCAGCGTCAATATCTGCGCCCCTGGATAGAGAACGAGGTACGCGCCCAGCACTCCTGAAATCGCGCCACTCGCTCCAATGGTTGGCAACTTCGAGTTTAGGTTGAAGGCGACGTGGGTCAATCCGGCCGCCACTCCGCACGCCAGATAGAAGAGCAGAAAAGGGAAGTGGCCGAGCGCGTCTTCGACAGTCTGGCCAAAGATCCACAGGAACCACATGTTGCCGATGATATGCAGCCAGCTCGCGTGCAGGAACAGGCTGGTCAGCAGCGGCAGAATCGCCGCCTCCGGTGTTATGCGGCGCAGCCCGTAAACGGGCGAAAAGGTCATATTCAGCAGATTCGCGAACCGTGCCGGCACCAGCCCATACGCGTTCACCAATTCGTTCAACAGGCGGGGCCGCATAGCCACTTGCTGCAAAAAGATGTAAACGTTTATGCCAATCAGTGCGAGGGTGACGAAAGGGAACGCGCGCCGCGGCGCCAGTGATTTTAGCGGGAACATTGGCCGTTGAAACTCTATCGAAGATGCGCGCGATTGCAAACCGGAAAGCGCCGCGAAAGCGTTCGCCGCTGAAAATATTTGCGCAAAGTTGCCGCTTCGACGTTGCGCGAAGTGAAACGCTATGATAAGTAACGTTGCTGCCTCCCGCGCGAAATCAGAGGACGCGGACAGGATTGGGATCCAGTGACGTGAAAACACCCGGGGAGCCCGCGCCACAGCGCCATGCCATCACGCGATTCCGAGGCGATTATTTTGCGCAGCTATCCGCTCGGCGAAGCGGACCGGCTGGTGAGCTTTCTCAGTCGCGCCCATGGACGCATGCGCGGAGTGGCCAAGGGGGCGCGGCGTCCCAAGAGCCGCTTTGGCGCGACTCTGGAATGTTGCTCTTATATTCGCATCTGGTTTTACGAGCGAGAGACGCGCGACCTGGTCCAGATCACCCAGTGCGAATTGCAGGAATCGTTCATGAGCGCGTTCGGGAATTACGAGGCGGGGAACACGCTAAGCTTGCTCTCGGAAATTTCCGAATCTGTATTGCCGGAGCGCGAGCCGCTGGACGCGTCTTTTCGCTTGTTGCTTTCGACGGCGCGCGCCATTCAGAACTCCAGACAAACAGCGCTGCCAGCCGCTTATTTTGCCCTCTGGACCATGCGCCTTTCAGGCTGGTTGCCGGCACTAGATCGCTGCGCGCGGTGCGGAGAGAATTTAACCGGCAAACAGGGATATGCGGCTCATGCTCGCAGCGGACTGTGGTGCCAGAACTGCCGCAAGCCGGGAATGAGCATAATCTCAGGCGCAGCGCTGGATGCAGCCCGTCCGATGCTAAGTGAAGGATTGCAAGTGTTACTTGAACGTAATCCGCCTTTAGCGGCGCAGGAACTTCGGGAGTTGACGAAATTCTTGCTAAATGGAATTGAACATCAGATCGAACGCAAACTTACCACGAGGGCATTCATGATCGCGGATAGGATGGAGTTAAAGGTATGACGGCGCGCCAGTCAAAGGGCGAAAAGCGAGTGGTGACTCTGAATTTGAGCGCGGGAGCGAGGGGAAGAGCGGTGCCAAAATCTACCCTCCATAGGAGTGGTGAAAAGGGTAATACGGTACCAAGAGTCAAAGCACGGCCTCCAAAGGTGCACGCGCGCGGCCTAACCTTCCAGTCCTTACTAAGGAGGTTGCAGGATTTTTGGATTGAACGCGGATGCCTGTTGCAGCAGCCTTACGACGTAGAAGTAGGCGCGGGCACCATGCACCCGGAGACCTTCCTTCGGGTGATCGGGCGGGAACCCTATAGCGTAGCCTATATTCAGCCTAGCCGCCGGCCAGCCGACGGACGGTATGGCGAAAATCCTAACCGCCTCTATAAGCACACGCAATTTCAAGTAATACTTAAGCCAGCTCCTGTTGACGTCCAAGATATGTATCTCGAAAGTCTTCGCGCAATCGGGATTGATTTGCGCAAGCATGATATTCGTTTCGAAGAGGATAACTGGGAATCTCCGACCCTCGGTGCGTGGGGAATTGGCTGGCAAGTTTTGCTGGATGGCTTGGAGATTACTCAATTTACTTACTTCCAGCAGTGCGGCGGGCTCGATCTCGACCCTATCTCTGTAGAGTTGACATACGGGCTGGATCGCATTACCGCCTATCTGCAGGATGTAGATAACGTCTTCGATATTCGATGGTCGGAGAGGTTGAGTTACCGGCAAGTGCGCCTAGCGGAGGAGGAGCAATTTTCCGCCTACAATTTTGACTATGCGGATGCGGAAGCCACCCGGCGGATGTTTGACTTGAGTGAGTCGGAAGCTGCGCGGCTATTGACCCTGTATCCCGACGTCTCTCCGGAAGCCAAGCGCCGGTTCCCCCTGCTGGCGGCGTATGACTTGTGCCTGCGCTGTTCTCACCTGTTCAATGTCCTGGATGCTCGCGGGGTGATTTCAACTACCGAGCGGGCCGCGCTGATTGGCAGAGTTCGCAATCTGACGTGCCGTGTAGCGGAATCGTATCTCGATCAGCAGCGCGCGGGATTGGAACTTGAAGAGGTGCGCGCATGAGGGTCGCGAGATTGGCTAGTAAGGAGGTAAGCACTCTGGATTTCTTGCTGGAAGTAGGGTGCGAAGAAATCCCCGCGGGGATGATTCCGCGTGCTTCGGCGGAGTTGAAGCAAAACTTGGAGAAGTATCTAACAGCCGCGAACATATTGGACGGGGAAGTAAGAGTAGTCAGCGGTCCCCGCAGACTTGCTGCGATGGCGAGAGTCCACCCACAACAGTTGGATAGCGAGAAAGAAGTGATGGGGCCGCCAAAGTCAGCAGCGTTTGACAATGTCGGCGCGCCGACACGCGCAGTCATTGGCTTCGCGGAAAAATTCAGCATGCAGCCAAGCGATCTCTTTGTACTTGTCACCGCGCGGGGAGAGTACATGGTCGCGCGGCAGAAAATTCCTGGTCGGCGCGCCGACGAAATACTCCCTGGCGTAATTCAACAGTCTATTCTTCAAATTACTTTTCCTCGCAGCATGATGTGGTCGGGCTCCGACGGTGCGCGTTTTATTCGACCTATCCGATGGCTTGTTGCGTTGCTTAATGGAAAACCCCTTGTGGTGGAACTCGCGGGAGTGCGCGCGGGGAAAAACTCAATTGGACACCGCTTTTTGGGACAAAAGCACGTGCGCATAAGTGGTTCGCAGGACTATGCGGAAAAGCTGCGTAAGAATTTCGTGATTGCCAGTCCCGCCGAAAGATTGGCGAAAATAGAAGGCGAAATTCGCGCTCTGCTTTCGCGGCGCGGTTGGCGCGTCCATCCGGACAAGGGTTTGCTCGAACTGGTGGTCTATCTCAATGAGTATCCCACCGTATTTATGGGCGACTTTGTGGAAAGCTATCTGGAGCTGCCAGACGAAATCCTGATTACGGTGATGCGCGGCCATCAGAAATACTTCGCCGTGGAGGATTCGCACGGTAGGCTGATGCCGCATTTCCTCGCGGTTATGAATATTGACCGCGATCTCGATGGCTTGATTCGCGCTGGCCATGAACGGGTGCTGCGAGCCCGCTTTGCGGATGCGAGGTTTTTTTGGGGCGCCGACCAAAAAGTATCGCTCGCCGACTTCTTGCCCCGGCTCGCGCGCGTTACCTTTGAGTCTCGCTTGGGCAGTTACGGGGATAAGGTCGACCGGATCCGCTATCTGGCTGGATGGATTGCCGAACAATGGTTTAATTCCGGGATTCCCCAAGCGCGGGTTACCGCCGTCGTCCGCGCGGCGGAACTAGCCAAGTGTGACTTGGTCACAGACATGGTCCGCGAGTTCACCGAACTGCAGGGAATCATGGGCGGACTTTACGCGCGAGCGCAGGGCGAGGATGATGACGTTGCTTGGGCGATATATGACCACTATCGCCCAGTCGGTCTCGACGAGCCATTGCCCCGCAATCTCACCGGCTGCATAGTAGCGATGGCGGATAAGCTAGATAGCATGGCGGCGTGTTTCGCAGTGGGGGCAATTCCGACGGGTTCAAGTGATCCTTTCGCTTTGCGTCGATCTGCTCTTGGTGTTGTGCGGATTATTCTTGAGACCGGATTGCCATTCTCCATTTCCACCGCGATCTCTGCTGCAGCCCGCGCGCTGCAGCAGTTTTCCCCCAAGCGAGCTCTGACTACCGAGATTCAGAAACAACTGGCGGAATTCATTCTCGAACGGGCGCGATTTGTCCTTCGCGAGCGGCGGGGATTCGCCTACGACGAAATCAACGCCGCATTTGCTGCTGGCGCGGATGATCTGGTGGATGCGGCCAAACGGGTAACCGCGCTGCATGAGATTCGACAGACGCCCAACTTCATGCCGCTGGCGGTGGCATTCAAGCGAATCCGCAAGATCCTTGAAAAAGCTGGCATTGACCAGGAAGCAAACGGCAGGATCGTTCCAGTAAAGACGGAGTTATTCGAGGAAGCAGCGGAGAGGGAACTCCTCAGTATCGCCGGAGATGTAGCCGCGCGTGCGGCGGATTACCGTCGCAGCGGAAACTATCGTGACGCGTTAAAGGCTATTGCCGAACTCCGGCCGGCGGTGGACCGGTTTTTTGACCAGGTAATGGTTATGGCTGAAGACGAAAGCGTTCGGAAAAATCGCCTGGCCCTTCTTTCCACTTTGCTGCGGGAGTTTTCGACCATCGCCGATTTCTCGGAAATGGTCACGGAAGATGTACGGTAGATTCGTTTAAAGTTATTGTTGAACTGGCATATTGTCAATCTCAAGCAGCGCGCGCTGCCACATTTGACTACCGACAACGCGGGGAACAAGGCTAACGTGAAAAAATACGTTTACTTCTTCGGCGGCGGAAAGACCGACGGCAACGGCGACAGGAAGGACCTCCTGGGCGGCAAAGGCGCGGGTCTTGCGGAGATGACTCGAATCGGATTGCCCGTTCCCGCCGGGCTAATCATTACCACCGAAGCCTGCGATTACTACCTTCACCATGATAATAAATTCCCGGCGGAATTGAAGAGTCAACTAACTGAAAAGCTTCGCTGGCTGGAAAAGACCACTGGGAAGAAACTGGGTGATGGAAACGATCCTCTCCTGGTAAGTGTCCGATCCGGAGCCGAGCGCTCAATGCCCGGGATGATGGAGACGATCCTCAACCTTGGTTTGAACTCGCGTTCCGTCGAAGGCCTTGCATCGCGGACTGGGAATCCAAGGTTTGCTTTCGATTCCTACCGGCGGTTCCTGCAGATGTATTCCACAGTGGTTATAGGACTTCCTAAAGAAGAACTTGAAGGGCGTTTGCATTCCATGAAGGCGCGGCTAGGTGTGAGGGAAGATCCCGCAGTCCCAGCCGAAGGATGGAAGCAACTGGTGAAGGAATACAAAGCCTATTTCAAGAAGAAGACGGGCCGCGAATTTCCCGAGGATCCTGTGGAGCAGCTTTGGGGAGCCATTGGGGCGGTTTTTTCGTCGTGGATGGCCGAGAAGGCGATGATCTATCGCCGAGTGGAAAAAATTACCGGGCTGATGGGAACGGCGGTGAGTGTGGTGCAGATGGTCTTCGGCAACCTGGAAAAAAATTCCGGCACGGGCGTCTGTTTCACCCGCGATCCGTCGTCTGGTGAAAAGGTCTTTTACGGAGATTTCCTGCCCAACGCGCAGGGGGAAGACGTGGTAGCGGGAATTCGCAATCCCATGCCGCTTGCTGAGCTGGCGCGGCGGATGCCGGCGGTCTATGCGCAACTTGAGCGAGTGCGCCGGATATTGGAAAAGCACTATCGCGACATGCAGGATTTGGAGTTCACCGTCGAAAATGGAAAGCTCCATATGCTCCAGACTCGCTCGGGCAAGCGCACTCCTTCGGCCACGTTCCGCATCGCGGCGGATATGGTTGCGGAACATCTGATCACCCGCGAAGAGGCCATTGCGCGAATTAAGTCCGAGGATATTGAGCGCCTATTCTACCCTGTGCTAACAGGTAATGTGCCCGAAGCGGAGTTGGNNCAGCCGGAGGCTGGCGCGGGGAATCAATGCCGTCCCCGGTGCGGCGTCTGGCCGGGCCGCATTTACGGCGCGCGCTGCCGAGGAGCAGGCTGCCAAGGGCGAAAAAGTGATTCTTGTTCGCCGCGAGACCAGTCCGGAAGATGTCGGTGGAATGTTCGTAGCCCAGGGGATTTTGACGGCCACCGGAGGGAAAACCAGCCATGCGGCGGTCGTGGCTCGCGGATGGGGCAAGTGCTGTATCGTGGGCTGTGAGACGCTGAACGTCCGCGCCGATAAGAAGGAATTCGATGCTGGCGGTAAAGTGATACATGAAGGTGATTGGGTGACGCTGGATGGCGGCGACGGCAGCGTTTATGAGGGGGAAATCCCCTTGGTAAAGCCCGAGCCGCCTCCTTCCTACGCCACTTTAATGGGCTGGGCTGACCGCGTCCGCAGGTTGGGGGTTCGCACCAACGCCGACACTCCCCAGGATGCGCGCAAGGGGCGCGAGTTGGGCGCGGAGGGCATTGGGCTNNGGGCTGTGCCGCACCGAGCACATGTTTTTTAAGGATTTTGAGTTCCCCGAAAAGAGCGAGGAGCGCCAGTTCGCGGTGCAGGAAATGATTTTGGCTAATGACAAAGAGGCGCGGGTGAAGGCGCTGGATAAGCTGCTGCCCTTCCAACGGCGTGATTTCATCGGCATCTTCGAGGCCATGGACGGCTTTCCCGTTACCATCAGGCTCATCGATCCGCCGTTGCATGAATTTGTGCCCCATGACGCCGGCCGGCAAAGAGACTTGGCGCGCAAAACGGGCTTGCCACCCGCCTTCGTGGCCCAGCGAGTGGCACAACTCGCCGAGTCGAATCCCATGCTTGGCCATCGGGGCTGCCGACTAGCCATAACGTTCCCTGAGATCCTGGAGATGCAGGTGCGGGCCATTATTGAAGCGGCTATTGAATGCAAGAAGCGCGGGATTAAAGTATTCCCTGAGATTATGATTCCGCTGGTCTTGGATCGAAAAGAGCTGCAAATTCTGGAGCAAGCCACCAGACGTGTGGCCGACGCTATTATTTCCAAATCCAAAGTAAAACTCGATTATCTGGTTGGCACAATGATTGAGCTGCCGCGAGCCGCGCTGCTGGCGGATGAGATTGCAGAAGTTGCCGAATTTTTCTCGTTCGGCACCAACGACCTCACCCAGACAGTTATGGGCTTGTCGCGCGACGATGCCGGGCGGTTTCTCCCCGATTATGTGGACGAGAAGAAGGCCGCGATTTTCGCTGACGATCCCTTCCAGTCGCTCGATATCAAGGGCGTGGGCATGTTGATGGAGTGGGCCATCCGCAAGGGCCGCGAGACGCGCCCGCAGCTGAAAATAGGAATCTGCGGCGAACACGCCGGCGACAGCGCGAGCGTAAAGTTCTGCCATCGCGAGGGGATGAATTACGTCAGCGCCTCCCCCTATCGCGTTCCTATCGCCCGCCTCGCCGCCGCCCAGGCGGTGTTGGAGGAAAAATCGCGGTAGGGAAGATAATTGGTTCCGTGTCCCTCAGCATGACATGTTCGCTTAGATAATGATTTGAAGTTGTTAAGCGCTCTTATCTTCAGCAACACCGTTGCGCGGCATCTAATCTATTTTAATCGCCAGCGGCCGCCCCTTCCAGCATCGATTTTCACGGCCAGACTCTGCAACTCCCGTCGCAATTGATGCTGCCATTCAAACTGTGTTGGAAGTACTTCGTTTCTATGCAAACACTTTCTTGTGGTGCAATCCTTCGATTGGCGGTTGCGCGCCGCATCATATAGGTCTTCGAGTTTGGCGGGTAGCTCGCGCCGAATTAGCTCTTCAAACATCAATGTTGGACCTCTAGCATTGATGAAACCCTAAGATGCGTTCCGCATACTCTGCATTAATTTTCACAGCAAGAATCAGGTTGGCATGCGGAGGAAGAAGTAGGCGCCGAGGAAGGCGAAGATGGCGTCGGGAGCCCAGCCGGCCAGGAGCGGAGGGAGTTGTCCCACCGAGCCCATGGCTTCGAAAAGCGCGGCGATGGCCCAATAGAGGATGCTGATCCCGACGGCGAGCGCGAGGCCGCCAACCGCGCCGCGCGTCCCTACCAGCAAGGCAAAAGGCGCGCTAAGAAATACGATAATCAGGGCAATCAACGGATAAGCGAACTTGCGATGCCATTCGACTGACAGACGCGCGGTATCGAACCCCGCCTGACGCAGACCCGTGATGTACCCGGCCAACTGCCGCCAGTTCATCTGTGAAGAGGGAAGCACTTCGCGCTTGAAGTAAGTGGGCTGCTCGGCCAGCTCGCCGAAAGTGGCCACGCGAAAAGTCTTGTACTGGCTGACGTGGCCGCCGGAGAAATCGCGCACCCAGCCCTTTTCCACCACCCATGCGCCCAGCGCCGGTTCCCAGTGAGCCTGAGTGCCATAAATGCGGCGGCGCATTTGAAACGTGACGGGATCCAGCTCGAAAATGTTAAGCCCGGCAAAGAGATTGCGATCGGGATCGAAGAAATCGTAGTTATACACGCGGTCAGCGGCGCCAAAAATCCAGCGATGGGTCGGTTCGTAGAAGGTCTGCGCCGGACGGCCCTTGATCTCGTTGCGCAGCGCGTCCTGTTTCTGGTTGGCATAGGGGAGATAAGTATCATCGAGCAGAAAGAGGCTGCCGGAGATTACTAGTCCTGCCACCAGCAACGGTAAGGTAATGCGATAAAGGCTGATCCCGCTGGCTTTGCACGCGGTCAGCTCGTTGTTTTTCGCGAGGATCGCCAGGGTAATCAAAGTGGCGACCAGCACCGCCAATGGGGCGAGCTGATAGACCATCAGTGGTACGAGGTAGCGTAGATAGTTGGCGACCACCGACGCGGGAACATGATTGCGCGCAATATCGCTGAGTAAATCGAAAATAGTGAAGGCGTCGAAAATCACGAGAAAGCCCAGCAGAATCAGGGCGAAGTAGGAAAGAAAACTGCTCAGGATGTGCAGGTCAATCAGGAGGGGGAATCCGGCGGCGCGGCCGGCCTCGGAGCGGGCTTCGGATTCGGTTTCGGCGCCATTCGCGGGAACTATCTCCAGGTCAGACCGATTTAGCGCAGCTTTGGAGCGGCGGCGGGCACGACGTCGAACGCGCAGCCACCGTTCGATGCTCCTTTGCTTGTCCAATAGGAAAGCGGAAAGGCGGCCTTCGCCGCGTACCCGCTCAATTCGCGCGATCATCGCGACAGCACAAATCAGTCCAACAATGTTGGCCATCCATACGCCCAGTCCCGGCGATAGCACTCCGGCCTGGGCCAAGCGTACACCAAACACAAAAATCGAATAGTAGCCAGCCACCAGGACGAGCGTGAGAACGAACCCACCGGCGCGACCTCCGCGGCGAGGCCGCACGCCTACCGGCACTGCCAGCAGTGCGAAAACGATGCACGCGGCCGGGAAGGCCAGGCGGCGATGAAATTCCACGCGTGCGAGACGCCAGGCCGGCGAGGCATTGGCTCGGAGAGCGCCAATGCGCTGCTCGGCATCGCTCAACTGGCGCGCGTTGAGGTCCACCTGGGCGGTGACTTCAATGGGCATGTCACTGGCGCCAAAGCTAGTGAAGCCGTAGTGAGTTGGATCCGCGGAATTGTATTCGTGGGTGCTCCCCTCTCCCAAATGAAGCTCCAGCTTGTCTCGTCCACGGTCAACCAATACGATGGCTTTTTCGGCCAGGGTCAGGCGAGAGGTGGGAGTTTGGTCAGTCTGCGCCAGCAGAACTCCGCGCCAGCGTGTGGCTGTGGCGTCCACGTCGTTCACGTAAAGCACGAAGTGGGGAAAACGCTCGTCAAATACGCGGGGCTGAATAGCCAGCGATGCTTGAGATGCCAGCAGACGTGTCTCCAGGGAATGTAGTGTGCGCAGCGCGAGAGGGCTGAGCCACAGGGTGTCGCCCAACGTCGCCACGCCCATCACCGCCGCGAGCAGGGTAATGGGAACGAGTAGGCGCCGCAGGCCGATGCCCGAAGCGTTGAGGCCGACGATTTCTCCGTCGGCGGAAAGACGGCCCAAGCCAATGAGGACTCCAACAAGCGCGGCGATGGGAATGGTAAAGGTGAAAATCGCCGGGAACGCGCAGCCGATCAGCAGGGCAATCATGCCCGTGCCGCTGTTATGGCGCACCACTACATCCATCAAGCGGACTAGCTGGGGAACGAAAAATACGAAGGTAAAAATCGCCAGTCCAAGGAGCGCGTGGGAGAAAACTTCGCGGCAGATGTAGCGGTCGAGGATGCGCATGGGCGCGGTAAACCGATTCTAGCATGGGGGGCCTGGAAGATGATGGCCCGCTCTTATGAAACGGATACAATGGCGGAGATGCCGGCCGATCCTCAAATGAACTCGCACGCAAACGCGCGACTGGATGACGAGCCGGCTCGTAAAGCGCAATTGGGGCAAATTCAGGAACGGGCCAGGTTTGACTATTCCGGTACCGAACTCGACGCGATGGCCGGCGCCGGAAATTACTACCGCTGGATCATCGGGCGGTTCGCGCCTTTTGTGGGAGGGGAAATTCTGGAAGTAGGCGCGGGCGTGGGCACATTCGCGGCCCATCTGCTTGATGCGCTTCCTCGGGCTGAGTCTGGCGGCCCGCGGCTGACTCTCATCGAGCCGGCCAGCAATTTATTCCCTGCGCTGGAGAGCCGGTTTCGCGACAATCCACATGTAGCCGTCCTGCAGGGAGATATCGAAAGCTGTGCGGATAACCTGCATCCCGATAGCACAATCCTGGTGAACGTCCTCGAGCATGTGAAGGACGACGAAGCGTGTCTTGCGCTGTTGCACCGCATTTTGCAGCCCGGGGGGCACCTGCTGATTTTTGTGCCCGCCCTCCCGTGGCTGTATGGGTCTATGGACGCGGCATTCGAGCACTACCGGCGCTACACGCGTGCGGAACTGGAGCGGAAATTGCGCGTAGCGGGATTTGAGCTTCGCGACATGCGATTTGTGAACCTGCCCGGCGTAGCGGCCTGGTGGCTTTCAGGAAAGATATTGCGGCGGAAAACGATTTCGCCGGGTGCGGTGCGATTCTACGACCGATGGGTATTTCGCCCGTGGTCGCGCATTGAGAATATAGTCGCGCCTCCTTGGGGACAGAACCTGCTCGCTGTCGCGCGGAAAGCAGGACATCGATAACCAATAGAATTGGCAGGTCTGATAGCGACGATTGCCTATACTCTAGATAACTGGGCGTTCAATGCCGCTTTTCGCGCAGGAGCGGTGAGCCACGAAAAGGCCGTTTGTTCGAACCCGCATCTCCAATTTCCAGCAACGCGATGGTTTTATCTGATTGACTGTGGCGATGCGCGGTGGCTAAAGCCTCGACGCCCTAGCGCTTTACTTCACGATGGATGATAGAGACAGAATGAAGGACGAGTGCGGGTCCTGATTCTCCTTTTTGAGTTTTACTTTGCAAGTGGCATCGGCGGCATAGACTCCGATGTAGCCAGCGGTCTCGGCGGCATAAACTCCCGCGCCGCGCCCGGTATTGCTGATGGTTGCGATGTTTCCCACATAAGTTGGCAACGACGACATGACGTTATTCACATAAGTAACGTTGAGGGGATTTTCTGTAAATGTCGCGCCCGTAACGCCCGCGGTGCCCGATGAACCGTTGCCGGTATTTCCCACGTACAAGCAGCCGTCGCCTTCCCCCGCGGCAGCGCTCAGAGCCACGCTGGCGGAGTTATATCCCGGGCCGAGGCGCCATGCCTGCTGATTGGTGAGACCAGGAAGACTGGCTGTCACCACCGCACTGGTCGTGTTTTCGGTATAACCGGTGCCCATGATAACCACCTTGTCGTCTTTCGTAATAGCCACCCCGGAGACTTCCTCAATGGTCGGCATCGCGCCATTGTCGGTCAGCGTGGAGCCGGAAATCGTCCAAGTACCAGCCTCTTTGGCAAGTTCATAGGTGANNTCCGTCGTGGGTGATTGCCATGCTGCCCAGCAAGGAAGTGGTCGTATAGGCGTTAGCGAGAGTTAACGAGCAATCGGAATTGATGGTCCAAACAGCGAGGCTGGAAGACAATTCATAGGAAGCGTAGAGCAGCGTGCCAGCGCTATTTACGATCATGGGCATGTTGGAGGCGCCCTCGAGCGATGTATTCGAATAATTGCCGACTTTCTTGTAATGAGTGGCTTTCGAAAAAGCCGCAATGTCGCCAATGTCGTTGGTGATGCCATCGGCGATGAAGATGCACGCCGCCTGGTGAGTAAAGGCTTGTGTCACCCCGGCATAGTATCCGCCCTGGACGGCTTCACCGCCGGTCTTGAGCGTCTTCACCGTGGTCAGGACGCCAGTCGCAAGGTCCAGATTAAACAGCGTGCCGCTGTTGTTAACATTCACATCGTTGGTCAGCACGTAATACGGACTTTGCGCGAAGCTCGCCGCGCTCCCGCAAAGTGACAGCATGCCCATAACGACGGCAAAGATAGCCTTTTTGATCATGATGTAGCCCTCCTTCCATCCAATGCCGGTGTTCNNTTCTTGCATCTCCGCGCATGTTGGTCGCGGGTAATTTAGCGCGAAGCGCTGGCCGGAGCAATCGAAATCTCGAACGGACGCAATGGATATTTTGATTAGGTGGAAACAGCCCAATTCAATTATTACGGGCCACAGCCAGTCCATGTTCTCGTTCAGAATGATT
>PKXT01000197.1:5200-5939 GCA_003133505.1 Acidobacteriota bacterium | reverse complement strand
CATTGAGCACACGCTGGCGCGCCTTGGCGCGCAACGTCTCTGGAATCTGCTCACCACGCAGCCTTACATTCATGCCCTCGGCGCTCTCACCGGCAACCAGGCCGTGGAGATGGTGCTCGCCGGACTGCAGGCAATTTATGTGAGCGGCTGGCAAGTCGCCGCCGACGCCAATACCGCCGGTGAAATGTATCCGGACCAGAGCTTGTATCCGGTGGACAGCGTCCCCGCCGTTTGCCGGCGAATCAATCGCGCGTTCCAGCGCGCGGATGAGATTGACCATTCCGAAGGCCGTGAGGACATTCACTGGTTCGCGCCGCTAGTCGCCGATGCGGAGGCGGGCTTCGGCGGTTGTCTAAACGCGTTTGAGCTGACCAAAGCCATGATCGAAGCGGGCGCGGCAGCCATCCATTTCGAGGATCAGCTTTCCTCGGCGAAGAAATGCGGGCACATGGGCGGAAAAGTTCTAGTGCCTACAGGCGAATTCATTCAAAAACTCATCGCCGCGCGACTGGCCGCCGACGTCGCTGGCGTGCCCACGCTCCTCATCGCCCGCACCGACGCCAACGGCGCGAAATTGATTCGCAGCGATTTCGACGAACTTGACAAGCCGTTTATCACCGGCGAGCGCACGTCCGAAGGGGATTTTGGCCTCCGTGGCGGCTTGGACGCGGCCATCGCCCGCGGAATCGCTTACGCGCCCTATGCGGATTTGATCTGGTGCGAGACTTCGCATCCTGAC
>PKXT01000197.1:0-5151 GCA_003133505.1 Acidobacteriota bacterium | reverse complement strand
CATCACGCTGGCCGGATTTCATTCGCTAAATCTTTCCATGTTCGATCTCGCGCGCAATTACCGCGACGCAGGGATGACCGCTTACGCCAAGCTCCAGCAGGAGGAATTCCGGCTGCAGGACCAGGCGGGTTATCGTGCTGTCCGGCACCAACGTTTTGTCGGCACTGGATATTTTGACGAGGTGACGCAGGTAATTACCGGCGGAAAATCAGCGAAGACAGCGCTCAGCGGTTCTACAGAGGAGGAGCAATTTTCCGGCGCCGCGTCTAGCGGCACATCGGTCGCCAAGGCCGCCCCGGCACCAACGGCGATAGCCGGACCGGCACCGACACGCTCAAAAGTTGCGCCCTCCGCCTGATGTATCGCTGAGAGCCTTAACTGGGCGAAACCCGCGCCGCGCAAAGTATTACGTTCTGAAACTTTGCACGGCCTCGGTCTCGGTAGGATAGACGTCAAAAACGGTAAAAAGCCTGGTCATCTGTATCATCTTGGCGAACAAGGTCCCGAGTTGCGCCAGTTTTAATGTGGTACCTCCCGCTCGTGCGCTGGCATATACCGCTACCAATGTTCCCAAGCCCGCACTGTCAATGTAGCTGACGTGCTCCATGTTGAGCACGATCTTGGTCTTCCCCTCCGCCAGCAAAGATTTCATCTGTTCGCGAAAGGCATTGCTTTCCGAGCCCAACACGATTCGACCATCAATTTTCAAGATGGTGACTCCATCGGATTCGAGTTCTAACATTCGCAGTGACAAGCTTGTTCCTCCCTGTATTCGTGCGTTCACTTGCCTCTCAGCATGGACGGCGCCGGATGCGAAAAGCTAAAATCACATTCCGCAAGCCAGAATTCGAACAAAATCGTATCTGAACGATAACGCAGGCTGCGCGTATGCACAAGAACGGCAATGGTTGCGGCTTAACCCGTTACCGCGTAGTGTTCCAATTTGGAAGTGGCAACAGCCCACTTGGGAGGGACTGTGGCCCTATTTGTGGTTTTCGTATTGGGACTTGTCGTTTCCCAGGTCTTTTCGGACTGGCGCCGCACTCATCACGGCTTCGCGCTCGCGGGTCGCGATGGCGGTTTGGCTGTGGGGGCTGTTTTTGCCGNNTCCCTGTTTGAACAAAAAACGGCTGGCGAATGGCCCATTCATAACGGATCGAGCTTTTTCTGGCCGCAGGTGATCTTTACCCTGGTCACGATGGGCATCGTGGCCTTTGCTATCCGCAAGAAGCGCGCGCCAGTCATTATCGCCCTCGCGGCCATCCTGAGCGTCGTGCTTTGCCTCTCCCTCGCGCTACTCACTTAAGCAAAGGATCGCCTAAAAGAAAAAATGCGGCAGCACGGGGGCATGCAGGTACGCGCCCGGTACCAGCGGCATTCCCGCAAAAGACGCAGCGTAGGCTAGAAGCGAGTAACTTCGGTGAAGTGGAAATCGCGGACCTTCATGGCGGGTACTACCATGTCGAACGATTCCTCGCCCGAGGCTCGGACCGCGGGACTCAGCGCTTCCACATTACAAAGCATCGCGATCAGACTTTGATTGAAGCGAAAATTGCGTATGCCGCAAACTACCGCGCCATTTTCCACCAGAAAAGTCCCATCTCGCGTCATGCCGGTCATGATTTTTTCGTAGGGCTCCACTTCCCGTATGTACCACAGGCGTGTGACCAGAATTCCGCGCTCAGTAGTGCGAATCATTTCCTCCACGGAACTATCGCCGCCAGCAAACACCAAATTCATCGGCGCTTCGCCATATTCATTGGGCAGAGCGAAACCGTGGCCGGTGGGCCGGGCCTTCATTTTGCGCGCAGTGGCCCGGGCATAGACAAGATTTCGGGGCAAGCCATTTTCGACCAGCAACACGCGTTGCCTGGCCATCCCCTCTCCGTCAAAGGGCGCCCCGGTCTGGAGCGAATGGTATACGTCGTCCCAAAGGGTGATGTTTTCGCCGAAGAGCGGCTTGCCCATGCGTCCGGTGAGGCACGACCTCTGATCCGCCACCGCTGTCCCGGCAAAGTCGTAAAACAAGAAGCCCGCGAGGTCAAGCACCGCGGCCGGTTCCAGAATCACAGTGTAGTGCCCAGGAGCAACCTCACGCTGATTGCGCGAAGCGCGAGCCTTATCGCTGGCTCGTTCGGCCAGCGCCAGAGGGTCCAACATACCGGCGTCCGGTGACGAAGCCTTGGCCCACCCCGACGAATTTTCCTCCATCATGGTGACGGAAAATTCACACTTCGATTCCGCATGCTCCATCGCGAGACCGCGCGAATTGACGAGAATCGTTTCGCTAAAGCCGTTCGAAAAGATTCCGGCAGCGACCTGCCCAAGGCCAGCGGCCAAGCCCACCACACCGCGCACCACCCTGGCGCGATCCTCAGGAGACATTTCCGCCGTCTTTGGGAAATACCGTGAAAGACTCGGCCGACGCGGCCGGCCTTTCAGCGGGAGCGGTTTCACGGGGCCCGGCATTGGCGGCAGGTTTGGATTCTTCAGCTGAAATTTCGCCAGTTGCATGGCCGTAGCTAATGCCAGACCCAAGGCCTCATCGTCAGTGCGATTCGTTGTGGCGCGCGCGGTACGTCCATCCACCGCTACACGAATGGAAATATGAAGCCCTTCTTCTGCGACGTTCTGGTGGATGGTGTTGTTGGCAAAGCGAGTAAGCGCGTCAGCACTGGAGGTAACTTCCACCTCCGTTTCGCGCGCGGGACTAAGCTCCAGCACGCGAGTGGCTATGCGGTGAAGTTCAGCTCGATTCAGTTGGACGGGATGCCATTCAGGGACGCCAGCTCGCGCCACCTTCGTGATCTTGAGCGGCTTCCTTGCCGCCCTCGGCGTCCGACGCAATTTCGATTTCACCGAACCCATATACGACTTCATTGCGAGAACGCTATTCCCACGCGCACATCGCGAAATCGCGAGGGCGCCGCGCCGTGACCTGTGCCCATGGTCTGCGCCGGCTGGCCCTTGCCGCAGTTGGGCGTCCCCCACAGTGTCCAATAATCGCGCGAACAAATGGCGTCGCATGACGACCAGAACTCCGTGGTGATTCCGCTGTAGCTGCAATTTTTTAACATTCGCGTCTTACGGCCATTGCGGATTTCCCAACCGATTTCGGTGGAAAATTGGAATTGATAGCGGCGGTCGTCAATGGACCATGAATGATTGGTCTCCATGAAAATTCCGTCATCGGTATCGGCGATCAGATCCTCCAAGCGCCATGCGCCGGGAAGCAGGCTAATGTTGGTCATGCGGATCATCGGCAAGCGGTTCCAGCCATCAGCGCGCATTGAGCCGCTGGAACGCGTTTCCCCAATCGCTGCGGCCGTTTCACGGCTGCTGAGATANNGATATCCGGTAAACAGGCCGTCGGTGATGATTCGGGTGCATTGCGCGGGCACACCTTCATCGTCATAACCGAACGTGCCCAGACCGGGGCCGTGTTGCAATCGAGCGTCGGCCACTACATTGACGATTTCGGTGCCGTATTGGAGGGTCCTGAGTTTTTCCGTGGTGAGAAAACTCATCCCCGCATAGTTCGCTTCCATACCCAGCACGCGATCGAGTTCAATCGGATGGCCGATGGACTCGTGAATCTGTAAGCCAAGTTGCGAGCCGTCGAGAATGATGGTGCGCTTCCCTTCTGGACACTGCGCCGCGCTGTGCAGCGCCACAGCTTCCTCACCAATCCTTCGCGCGTGGGCGGGGAGGTCCAGCGATTCAACCAACTCGTAACCCTCCAGCGCATGCTGACCACCGAAGCTATTGGGATAGGAGCGCTGCTGGATTTCATCGTTCAGAAAACTGTTCGCGACGATTCCGGCGCCGGATTGCACTCTGCGCTGATGGATCCGCGAACCGGCCGAGGAAACAAAGAATTGCTCGATGCGGCGAAAAGCCATGCCTCCCTCCGCCAGGGTGACGCCGCGCACTGCTCGCATTTCGCTGTCAGCGGCCAGCAAAACGGCGATTTGTTGCTCGACGGAGACGCGAAACGGATCTTTGACGAAGGGATTCTGCCACGTATCCACGCGAGGCGGCTCCGCAGCCAGCTCAACGTTATGCACCTTCACCCTGGCGGAAGCACGCGCAATCGCCACAGCGTGTGCGGCGCATAATTGCACGCCTTCGCGGGTCAGCCGATCCGTAGAGGCAAAACCCCACGCACCATTGACGAGGACGCGTACACCGATACCTCGCGATTCGCTTTCGGNNCGGAAAGCGCTCCTACTTCTCCATTTTTTGTAGAAATGTCGCGCTGGCGAAGGTCAATGACGCGAGCATCCGCATAACGCGCGCCGCGCAGCCGCGCCGTCTCGATGGCCGATTCAGCGTATTCGTGCATAGGATTGCGGACGCGGAAAGACTTAGGTGCCTTCGTTCCAACTCGCCAGGTAGCGTTCCTGGTCCGGCGTCAGGCGGTCCATCTGAACGCCCATGGCTTCCAACTTAAGATGGGCGATCTGCCGGTCGATTGCCTCCGGAACGGGATAGACTTTGTGCTCCAAGTGGCTGGCATTCGCAATTAAATATTCCACTGAGANNCCATCACCGAAGCTGGGTGCCCCTCAGCGGCCGCCAAATTGATTAGGCGCCCTTCTCCAAGCAAGTAAATTTTGCGGCCATCCTTCATGGCGAATTCCTCGACAAACGGTCGAACGGTCTTCCGCCCACTGGACATGCGCTCAAGCACGGGAATATCAATCTCCACGTTGAAGTGGCCGGAATTGCAAATCACCGCGCCATCTTTCATATGGTCATAATGCTCGGCGCGCAGAACAGATTTATTCCCGGTTACAGTAACAAAAATCTCGCCAATCTTAGCTGCTTCGCTCATGGGCATCACACGGAAGCCATCCATGGTCGCTTCCAGCGCGCGCACGGGATCGATTTCGGTAACGATTACGTCGGCACCATGACCTTTGGCCCNNCGGCCGCACCAACCGTATCCGGCCACTACGACGCGTAGGCCAGCGATGAGCAGGTTTGTGGCGCGCAAAATCCCGTCCAGCGTGGACTGGCCGGTACCGTAACGATTGTCGAACAAGTGCTTGGTGAGCGCGTCATTCACGGCCACGATGGGGTAGCGCAACGTACCGTCGGCGGACATGGCCCGCAGGCGAATCACTCCGGTGGTGGTTTCCTCGGTGC
>PKXT01000320.1 GCA_003133505.1 Acidobacteriota bacterium | reverse complement strand
TCCCTTTGACGGGCCTGCTCAGCTTGCTGTGGCGTTAATGCGGCTTTGTTTTCGTGGGCCGTCTTCGATTCAAAATCAGCAACCTGATTCTCCACGGCCTTACTTTCCCAGCCTCTCGCCATGTGTTAATTGTATCCCTACGGCGGGGAAAAGAGAGGAGACTACTTAGCCTGCGGCCAAGGCGCAGATATGGAACGCGCCCCTTCCCAGCTGCGCCAAACCGCCTTGTCCGTAGTAAAATAATCGTTACCATTGTAATTTTTGCGGAAGCCTGTTTTTTCAAGCAAGGCCAAATCGCTGGAGGAATCCTTTGCCCGAATTACGCCGAGACCCCGTCACCGGACGCTGGGTGATTATTTCCACGGACCGTGGACGCCGTCCGAGTGATTTCGTTCGTGAGAGCGTTCAACCCAAGGGCGGCCCCAATTGTCCGTTCTGCTATGGCAATGAAGCCAAAACTCCACCGGAAATCCTTACCTATGGACGCGATGGAGNNTCGATCGCATGAACGGCATCGGCGCCCATGAAGTTATCATCGAAACGCCCGACCACATGAAGACGCTGGCTACCCTGCCCGACAAGTCCGTCGAGGACGTCCTCTGGGCTTACCGCGATCGCATGTTGGACCTGAAAAATGACCGCCGCTTCCGCTACATCCTGCTTTTCAAAAATCATGGCGAGGCCGCCGGCGCTTCACTGGAACATCCCCACTCCCAGCTCATCGCCCTGCCTATCGTCCCCAAGCGCGTTCGCGAAGAAGTGGATAGCGCCCATCGCTACTATGGCGACAAGGAGCGCTGCATTTTCTGCGACATGATCCGCCAGGNNTCGGGTCATTCAGGAAAATGAATACTTCATTTGCA
Source organism: Acidobacteriota bacterium (assembly GCA_003133505.1). Taxonomy (GTDB): domain Bacteria; phylum Acidobacteriota; class Terriglobia; order Acidiferrales; family UBA7541; genus PALSA-278. The sequence continues at coordinate 5,697 of PKXT01000320.1, read as the reverse complement.
TGGCGCCGTATGCTCCGCGCTTCCCGTTTGAGACCTGGATTCTTCCCCGTGAGCATAGTTCATCTTTTGAAAATCATCCGCCCGCGGAAATTCCCGCACTGGCCGCTCTGCTCCACGAATCGCTGGCCCGCCTTGATAATGTCCTGGCTTGCCCCGCGTATAACTACGTGATTCACACGTCCCCGATCGGCGAGGAAATGAACGAGCACTATCATTGGCACATTGAAATGATGCCCAAACTCACCAAAATAGCGGGCTTCGAATGGGGCACCGGCTTCTACATTAATCCCACGCCACCCGAGGAAGCCGCGCGGTTCCTTCGCGAAGCCCACCTCCCCACTCCGGCATAACCGTTTGGGAGGAATCTCTCGTGTGGTATGCGGGAAGCGCGCTTCCATCCGCCAAATCCGTCTTTATGCGGCACCGGGCTTCTGACCCGGCATTCTTAACACTTATGAATCGCGCTATTCTAGGCTTCTGGCTATGGGGCAACCCTGATCCTGGTATTTCTGGAGAGGTGTCTGCATGACGTGGGGAAAGCGGCGCGCACTGGTAATTCTGATTGTCATTCTGGTTTTTGTGGGATTGATCTTCATCGTCTCCCATCATCCCCGGCGGATTGCTTCTAACTCCGTCCTGGTGATGGACGTGAGCGGCGACATTGAGGAGCAGCGCCCAGTGGACTGGCTCGGCGCGCTCAGTGGCTCGCGAATTCCTGTCCAGCATGATTACGTGGATAGCGTGGATGCGGCCGCGGGCGATCCTCATATTCGCGGCTTGGTGGTGCGCATCGGCCCGCTGGAAACCGGATGGGCCAAGCTTGAGGAACTCCACACTCACATTGAGAATTTCCGCCGCAGCGGAAAGCCCAGCATTTGCTATCTGGGATATGACGGCATCGGCAACCCCGAATACTATCTGGCCACCGCCTGCCAGCAGGTTTGGCTCGTACCCACCGCGCCGCTCGGCATCCGCGGCATGATGGCCGAAGCCACTTTCCTGCGCGGCACATTTGATAAGCTAAGAATCGTTCCTGATTTCTACCACATCGCTGAATATAAGACCGCTTCCAACGAATTAACCGAGAAGCAATTCACCCCCGCGCATCGCGAGGAAGTTACCTCCATCCTCAACGATGTTTACAACCGCTACGTCAGTGAAGCCGCCTCATCACGTGGCATGTCATCCATCCAGTTTGACGCTCTGCTGCGCCAGGGACCATTCCTCGCTCGCGAGGCGGCGGATAAGAAACTGGTGGATCGCCTTGCCTACTGGGATCAGGTGCAGGATTATTTCGGAAGTTTCACCGGCGGATGGAAGCCTCTTGATCTCGGCCGCTATGCCGCCACGGTTCGTAATGGCAGCGGTCCCGAAATTGCCATCATTTATGCTACCGGCCTGATCATCTCCGGCGATTCGGAGGGCGGCTCAACGATGGGCGGAGATTCCGTTGCTGCCGACTTGCGCCGGGCCCGCAACGATTCCGGCATCCGCGCCATCGTCGTACGGGTGGATTCAGGTGGCGGCTCCGCGCTGGCCAGCGAAGTCATTCGCCGGGAACTCGATTTGGCCCACAACATAAAGCCCGTTGTGGTTTCCATGTCCGACGTGGCCGCCTCTGGCGGTTATTGGCTCGCCATGTCATCTGACAAAATCGTCGCGGAACCCAATACCCTTACAGCGTCCATCGGAGTCCTCGGCGGCAAATTCAATATTGCCGGCCTGTACTCACTTCTCGGCCTCAGCACTGATTACGTGGCCACTTCCGATAATGCCACCCTCGAATCCGCACAGCAGAGTTTCACTCCCGAGCAGCGCGTTTATTTTCAGAAATCGCTCCAGGAGACCTATCAGAATTTCATTCAGGGCGTAGCCAGCGGCCGGCATTTGAGCGTGGACGCCGTGGACCGCATTGGCAAAGGACGCGTTTGGACCGGCCAACAAGCCAAATCCCTGGGTTTGGTGGATGAACTCGGGGGCTTGGATCGCGCTGTCTCCGTGGCCAGGGATTTGGCGCACATTTCCGCCGCCTCCTCCGTACATCTAGTTCGCCTGCCCGAGGAAAAGACACCTTGGCAGGAACTCTTCGCCCCCTCCGAAAACGACATGCGGACTCGCGTCTTGGAAAGCTTCCGCTTGTCTCAAACCGCGAGGCCGAATCCTGAAGCCACTTTGCGCGCCGCCACGTTATCTCCAGCGGCTTTGCGAACCCTTGTGCGCCGGTTGCTCGGCCCCGAAAATGCCATCCAGGCTCGCATGCCCCTCGATCTAAACATTCGCTGAACAAACCCTTTTCTCACCCGCCGCGCCCTTCGGCTATACTAATCTGCCGGCGCGGTACCCAAGTGGCCCAAGGGAGAGGTCTGCAAAACCTCCATTCGTGGGTTCGAATCCCACCCGCGCCTCCAACATTCTCAAGCGATTAGTGCGCTGTCGGGAACCAACCTGTTGTTGCCTGTAGGGAAATTTGTCACATCCGCGTGCTATGAAATCACGTTTGCCGAATAACGCCCCCCCACGAAGGTGGCGGCGGTAGGGAATAAAACTGGGGACGGAAAAGGCAGTCGAAATTCTAGAGGGACAAATGTCGCCGGTGCGAAGCCTGAGACCATGGGCCCACTGGCACCGGACTGCTTTTCACCGGAGAAAAATTTACTGACCGCTCCTACTCAGCCGAAAGCCCTTAACTGGTTGATTTTAATGGCGGACAGGATTTTGGCGGGGCTATAGAGCTCTCGATGAGAAGGAAATTATGGTACGCGACGTTTGTTGTGTTGACGCATGCCGCAGTGGTCTTTTGGCATCTCGTACTTCTCGCAAGGCTGGGTACCGCCCTAAGGCCCGACCAAATTCCTCTTTTCGCGAGTCTCGCGAACCTGATTCCTCTGACCGCTTTGATCTTGTTGTGGGCAAATTTCCGGTGGGCAGGTGGGTGGCTCCTTCTTTTTTTGGCCGTTCCGTTAGCCATCGGCGGCTATTCTCATTTCCTGAGCCCTGGTACGGACAACATCTTCCGAATGGCACCGGGCGAATTGACGTTCCCCTTCCGCGTTAGTGCAGCGTTGCTTTTGGTTCTTGAGTTCTTCGCTTGCTGGGTGAGCATTCAAATTCTTAGGGACTCATAATTGCAAATTCAACCCGCAAAAAAAAACTGGAACGAGTGGCGATGACAAGGAGTGAGAGCAAGTGACGCGCGCAAGGTCGCTTAGCGCGGGTTTGCTCTGGTTGCTTTGAGCTTGAGACACCATGCCTGAGCGGCAACGGGCATGGATCGCGGGGGTAGTTACGTCACACAATTTGCCCGCAGCATGATCCCCGTGTTGCACAGAGAAAATCAGGGCGTGGCCAAAAAATCGCCTGGCGCGCCCGCCATTGCGCTGGCGAGCCATCCCACGGGCGCTGAGCTAGGGCATCTGACTTTAGGGCGTCACGCGGAACGGCACGTTGCTTGAAAGCGTGCCGCCGGGAGTTACCACCTTTATCGTGCCGGTGGTGGCTCCTGTGGGTACGGTAGTGGTGATTTCGGATTTCGATTTCACCGTGAACGTCGCCGCGGTGCCGTTAAAGGTGACGCTGGTTGCGCCGGTCAGGCTCGTCCCCAGGATCGTGACAGCTGCTCCCACCGCGCCGGAGGTAGGCTGTGTTTCCACAAACGGCCCCAGGCCCACCGACAGGCTGAAGACCGTGCCACAGCCGAACGGAGCACAGCTGTTGGCCCTGCCCCCGAACTTTGTTCCGTATAAGTCCCCATTGGTGGCCTGGACCAGCCCGTCGGGGTTGGCGCCGTCCGTCCCGTCGAAGCTGTGCAGCGTCGTCAGCATGCCACTTGCCGTGATTTTGAAGACCGTGCCACAGCCATACTGGCAGGCGTTGCTGCCCTCGCCCTCCAATGTTGTTCCGTAGAACTTCCCATTGGTGCTTTGGACCAGCCTGTTAGCGGCTTGGCCGTCCGTCCCGTTGAAGCTGCGCAGCGTGCTGAATGTTTGCGCGGGCCGGGCACGGCGCGCCCCACAAAATCCGCGGTATAGCAGATGGACTGGTGTATGCTACGGCGGGCCGGGAGCAACATATGTAAAAGGATGCTCCGGCTCAAACGACAGCTCAGGGAGGGCTGCATTCATGAAGCATGACAAAGTAATTTTACTGAGCGCCGCGATGGCGCTCGCTGGGGCAGCCAGTGCCATCGCGCAGGCTCAATCGACCACTCCGCCCCCCAAGGTGCTAGTGGTCACGCGAGAGTTCGTCAAGCCCGGCAAGACCGGCATGCCTCATCAAAAAACCGAGAGCGCGTTTGTGCAGGCCATGGCGCGAGCCAAGTGGCCCACTCACTATTTTGCGATGACCTCGCTTTCGGGCGAGTCGCGCGCGCTCTTCCTCGTCGGATACGATTCCTTCGACGCCTGGGACCGGGACAACCATGCGACGATGAATGACAAGACACTCTCCGCAGAACTCGACCGCGCCGCGGTGGCTGATGGCGAGCTGCTCAGTTCCATGGATCAAAGTGTGTGGGTCTTCAATCCGGACCTAAGCCTGAACCCGGCGGTGGACATTGCCCACATGCGCCTGATGGAGGTTGACGTGGTTCAGGTCAAACCCGGCCATCATGACCAGGCTGAGGAACTGTGCAAGGTGTACATCCGTGGCTACCAGAACATTCCCGATGCCCACTGGGCGACGTATGAGTCCGCTTACGGCGGCGCGGACCGCGTGGCGTTTTTCATCCCCATGAAATCCGGAACTGAAATCGACGCGGGGTTCGCGCAGGGCAAGAATTTCGAAGCGGCTCTGGGCAAGGACGGAATGAAAAAGCTGCACGAACTTGAAGCCGATTCGCTCGAATCCACCATGGGTAATCTGTTTTCCTTCGAACCGGCGATGAGCTACCCGCCGGATGAATGGGTGAAGGCCGATCCCGGNNCTCTGCACGCGCTAACGCGCAAGTATCTTTCATGGCGCGGAGGCCCGGCAGGTGAGCTGTACGCCGAAGAGCGATTCCTCGTCCCGGAGGAAATCTCAGAACTTGGCGCCGGATGCTTCGGGCCGGGCGCGTCAGCGCATGGGCCGCACTATTGCCTTTCTCGCTCGCATTATTCATGACGTTGGGCCGCTAAGGCCCGGGCAATAGGTATCGACGAAGGCACCGCTGTTCTTGTTGGCGAGGATAATCGCGCCACTGTGGTGGGGAAAGGCTCTGCCTATTTTATTGAGTTGGATCATCCACCCGGGTTTTGTGCGCCTGGCAGGCCCCTAATGGTGAAGAACGTTAAAGTTTACGAACTGAGCGCCAAGCCCAAATCAAATTTTGACCTGTCCCATTGGACGGGCACAGGCGGCCGCGTATTCACGCTGAATGTGTCTAACGGCATTGTCCAGACATCCAAACCATAGGGCTTTCTGTTTTGGCGCTCTTCCGTCGTTCACTCGCAGTTGGTCTATAATTATGGGTTGTCTGCATTAGGTTCGTGCCGTTTCAAATNNTCAAATGAGGGAAATGGCTGGGCCTGGAAATCATCCCCCTAAAGGTTGGAAATAAAATTCCGCGATGAGCGATGTTGCTGAAAGAATCAAGAAAAAACTGACCGACGAGATCCAGTTGCTTGAAAAAGAGCTCCACGAGCAGCTGCCCAAGGATCTGAAAATTGCTCGCGCCCATGGCGATCTTTCGGAGAATGCCGAGTACAAGTACGCCAAGGA
>PKXT01000107.1 GCA_003133505.1 Acidobacteriota bacterium | reverse complement strand
TAGGACAGTACACTAGCTTCTCCTGAGAACCCCAAAATCTGACGAGGAGCGCGAGATCACGCGCGGGCGAGGATGAAAACCGCTGCGAGGATGGCGACCGCGTCTTCGGCCAGAGCCACAGGCAGCGCGGGAAGATTGAATTCGCGCGTCAGGCGATACCGCACCTGAAAACCGCCAAACGACCCGACGAAGCTGCCAATCACGGCAGGCTCCACTCCTGTAACCATGCGAAAGTGAAACGCAAGCGCAATGGCCGCGCCGCAGAGTCCGCCCATGAACGCGCGAAAGAGCAGTGACCATGGGACGATCCGGCTGGGCGTGTTCGGCAGTTTGTCTCCCAGCAGTTCCAGCACCGCCAGCAGAGTAAATACGATCACCGCAACCAGTGAAGCCATCCACGAAAGTTTCGTCCCCGCCAAATTCAGCCAGCCGAAGTACGCGGCCCATGCGACTGCGGCGGCCGGCGTCAACGAACGCAGTCCCGCCACCACTCCAATTCCAAACGCGAGCAGAAGGATGGGATGTGCGCGCAGGAGTTCAATCATCGGTTCGCCGATCTTTCTCTAGCCCATGGTGTGAAAATGTTCGGGAGCGATGCGATAGATCACGCGGACTTCGCCCGGCTGGCGCATGGGATATTTCTCTTTGCCCATGTATTTGAACGCGAGCTTGTCAATGTGATCATCGGCGCCCTGCTCGGTGATTTCCACCACGCGTCCGCGAATTTCCAGGTAGCGATAGGGGTTTTCAGGATCGGAAATGGCCAGCGCAACTCGCGGATCGCGGCGCATGTTGCGGTCTTTCTGGCGACCGCGCGCGGTGTTGATGCGGATAAAGTCGCCTTCGCGATCGCACCACACCGGCGTCACCTGCGGACCGCCGTCGGGCATCAGCGTCGCCAAGTGGGCAAAGGTTTTTTTCTCCAGCAGATCACGATGGGATTCAGGAATTTGCTCAGGCATGAAGACTCCTCATTTCTGGTAAAAGTTTTCTTGGATGAAGATTATCCAGGAACCACTCTAGCACTCCCGACTTGTTATGCGGCGTGGTGCGGGAATGGTTGAACCACTCGCGCGAAGAAAAACCTGAGCAACTAGCGCTTCGCGACTTCGCAGACGGCGAAAGACAGCCCCTGCGGATCGAGCAGCACGGCCATTTCGTCGCCGTCGGGAAGCTTCGCGGCGGGGACGACTATCTTTGCGCCCATTTCCTGGGCTTTCATCGCGGCTGCGGATACATCGCCCACGGCGATAAAGAGCTGTACAAAGCTGGACGTTTGCGGCGGAGCAGGCCAAATCCCGCCTTGGATGCCGGCCGCCAAACCGGTATTGATTCGACGATAGCCCATCGAATTACCCGCTTCCACAGTCCATCCGAAAAGCGCGGAATAAAACGGCGCGGTTTCATCCGGCGCCTTCGACAAGATTTGGAACTGGACAACAGGACTGGCCATTCTTTCCCATCCCGATGATCCGGCTGGCATGTTTCCACGTTTGCACGGGCAATGCGTCCGTTGGTAACTGGCGCCGAAAACGGAATGGCGGTTTTATGTTTCCTGGTAAATTGCCGCTCCCGCCAGCGTGGCCACGATGGCTGAGACGACTCCCCACATTCCATCAATCCACGAAATTTGTGGATTGACGCCTGTGATCGCCACCAACCACAAATTGGGAACCATGAAGGTGAGGACTCCCGCCACAACCCCGATTTTCAAGGCGGTAGCCGGACCGGCGCCTAGACGCGGACGCGCGACCACGTAGAGCCACACGAAAAGATAACCCTCCACCAGAAACAACACCACGGCGCTGATGCGGGCCATCTGAGTAATCATTACGGGATGGATCAGGATGGCATCGAACGCCGCCATGGCTCGCTCACCCCATATCGCATGGAAAATCATATGAAATATAAAGATCACCACGGCGGCAACCAGTCCGCCAACGATCAGACGACCCCCGTTTATTCTGCCCATAGATATACACCCTCCAGTTAGGTTAGCCCGCCGCCTTAGCGGGAATTGCACCATATCCTACATGCGGTGCGCGCTCCCGGCACGGAAAATTTCAAAACTTGCAGGTCCGTGTGCCCGAAGCCGCATCTGGTGTTTTCGGTGACGCCGCACGGCGCTTGGATCGCCTGACGCCGATCACCATAGTCAAGGTCGTTAAGGCACTTTTGGAGCAGGGCGCGCTGACAACATCACAGCACACTGACTGCATCGCCGGCCGAGAGGGTCGGCGCCTATTCGAGAATCTGTCTTTAAGAGTCAGGTCGGGGACTCGGAACGCGGGCGCAATGGAAGCTATTGTGCCGGGGTCTGTCTGGATACGATTTTCCCCATCACGCCCTGGCGTTACTTTATTCCTACACCAGTTAGGGTAATCACTTGTGTTCCAACGCTGTCGGAGATGGTGATCGTGCCATTCTTATCGCCCACCGAGCGCGGTGTAAACGTCGCCGTAATAGTGCAGGATCGCCCAGCATTCAGGGTAGTCGGGCAAGTGTTCGTCTGATTGTAAAAGCTGCCATTTCTGCCGCCCACGGCGATATTGGTTATCGTGACGGTTGCCGTGCCGGCATTGGTTACAGTGCTGGTTTGCGGGGCGCTGGTCTCCCCGAGCACCACTTTGCCAAATGCCAGCGTGGAGGGGTTTACCGTAACGACCGGGGGAAGTTGCGTGACGATGGTCACCACGTTGGAAGTTTCATCGGCCACGGCCAGATCCAGACGGCCGTCATTGTTAAAATCCGCGACCGCTAGCGCGTCTGGCTGCATCAGCACCGGGTAGGTAGTTGGCGCTTGGAATGTTCCATCGCCATTGCCCAGATAAATGGTGAGTGCGTCTTCATTGAGTTCGGGCACGATGATATCCACATTGCCGTCATTGTTAAAGTCATAGGTGGCAATGGCATAGCCGGGGAATGATCCGCCCGGCATGTCCTGGTGAGTCTGGAAGGTTCCGTCACCTATACCGTTGGAACCATTGCCGAGGAGCACCGAAACCGTGCCGCTGGCGTTGGTGGTGATGAGATCGAGTATTCCGTCCTTATTCAGATCCGCGGCGCGAATGGCGTTGGGCCCTCTGCCGGTCGCATAACCCACCCGNNATTGAAATCGCCCACGGCAATATCATTTGGTTGAGCGCCCGGAAAATAATTTACCGCCTTCTGAAACGTCCCGTCACCATTGCCCAGAAATACGGAAAGTGTGCTGGCCGTGGAATTCGCCGTGACAACATCCAGATTTCCATCCCCATTAAAATCGCCTATGTTCAGCGCGATGGGATT
>PKXT01000018.1 GCA_003133505.1 Acidobacteriota bacterium | reverse complement strand
TCCACGCGTCGGGAGGCGCGGCCATGATGGAGGCTGCCCGCGACGCTGCGGGGAAAAGGCGCAACCATACTAAGCTGCTGGCGGTTACCGTCCTTACCAGTATGAATTCGCTTCAGCTTAAGCAGGGCGGAGTTGGCCGATCGCCGAAGGACCAAGTCCTGCACCTTGCCCGGATGGCGCGAGATGCGGGAATGGACGGAGTAATTACGTCGCCATTGGAGGTTGCAACCGTTAGGAAGGCATGCGGACCTAATTTCCTTATCGTTGTGCCGGGGATTCGTCCCGCCCCACTGACGCCGTTCAAAAGCTTCTCGCGCAGTTCCTCAAGCAGAACAAAGAGACCCGCCAGCGATGACCAAAGCCGGATAGCCACTCCTGCCGCCGCGCTGCTGGCCGGGGCCGATTATCTGGTCATTGGTCGTCCGATTCTGGACGCATCCGATCCTGTGGCTGCAGCCGATGCTATCCTGCGCGAAATGGATTCGGCCACTCGCGCCCTCAAATCCGGAAATAATTCAATTACTGCCCGCCAGACTTAACGACCCGCGCGTACTGCCCCATAAGCTCCACTTCCGCGAGGACATGTCCCTGCATCGCCCGTTCAATATCCGCCCGCATCGCGCCGGGCAGCAATCCCAGGCGTGTATCAACCGCGTATAAGCGAAAGTAGTAGCGATGCGTCGAGCCTTTTGGCGGGCACGGGCCGCCGTAGCCCTGCTCGTGAAAATCATTGGCGCCCTGGCGAGCTCCGGTTTCCAGTTCCGGTTTGGAAGGCAAATTATCCGGCAATCCGCTGGCGTCCGCTGGTATGTCATATACCAGCCAATGCACCCAGGTATGTTTGGGTGCGTCGGGATCGTCCATGATTAGGACGTAAGTTTGGGTTCCCGCTGGCGGCGCCGTCCAGGAAAGCAAAGGTGATATGTTGGCGCCGTCGCACGTAAATCTCGGCGGGATCGCCTGCCCATTCATAAAGTCGGTGGAGGACAGCAGAAACCCCGCGGGCGTGGGCGCCTGCTCCTGGGATTGCTGCCTTTGGACTTGAGGTTTTTGGACTGCTGAATTTTGGGCCACGGCGATGAAAGGCGCAATAGCAACTATCAACAGTCGTAGTCCTATGCTTGCCGCCAGCGCTGCCTGAAAAATTGCCGATGAAGACCAGGATTTTCGCAACATGCGCCTATGCTAGCCGTCGGGCGTTGCCATTTGCAAGGGGCGGTTTATAAGCCGCGGTTTGCGAGCCTCTCAGGGGTGGCCCGCAACGGGCGCGGGCGCTGGCGCCGATGCTGGAGCGGGTCCGCCGGCGCGCAAACGCTGCCCCAGCGATTGCGCACGTTGCCGCGCAATTTGCATGTAGCGCTCGTCCGATGAAATCTGGTCGAGCACGGGCGTCAGGTTTTCAGGTGCTGGAATGGAGTTGGAATTCGCGTCCGTCTCAATTCGCTGCAGGACGTCATTGACTCCCAGGTGATCGTAGCGCATCACCCGCTTTAGATCCTGAATGTCGGCTTCCTCGCGCCCCAACCCTTCGAAAATTCGCTGCAGCTCAGCCGCGTTCTCGTTCAGCGTGTAGTTGTAGGTTACTTCGTATTTCTCCGCGCCCTGTTCGTATCGAAAGGTTTTCTTGCCGAGATAAGCGATGCGGCGCTGGACGTCGAGGTTCGCGCCCTCGAAATTGTGCAGTTGCGCGGCCAGCCGGAAAATTTCCGCGGCCAGCGGCGCGGGCACGGTGAAGGCCTGTGGCTCGGCGTCTTCATCGAGCTGGCGTATGTCCCATGTTCCCCCGCCATCCTGCCGCATGGTAATCGCAACATATTCGGGAACGCTGCCCTTGAACGTTTTCTCATAGGCAATTGTCGCGACCGGCGCTGGAGATGGCGAAACGAGGGAGTTGGCCTTGGGCTGCTGCGCGCTCGCAACGGATGAAAGGGCACCTAGCGACAGCGATAAAATGGTGGCGGAAAGGGCCTTCACCTGTCTCATCGTCCGAACGTAACGTTTGGCCTTACGTCTGCTTCCATTGCGGTCTTCGCGGACCCGCTGCGCGTGGCCGTTGCGCCGTTCTTCGCGGCATTCCTCGTTGCGGTGCGGGTGCCAGCGGCGGCGCTAGCCGCAGCCGTGGAGGCGGCCAGCAATTCCCTCGCTTTCTGCGATTGCGCGTGACACATCGCCACGGCGATGGCATCGGCGGCGTCGGGCGGCTCGGGGCACTCCCGCAAGTTCAATAGCGCGCGGACCATCTGCTGCATCTGCTCCTTGGAGGCCGCGCCATAACCCGTCACGCTCACTTTCACTTCGCGCGGCGAATAGCTGTGCGCGGGTACTCCCGCTTGTGCCGCCGCCAGCAGCACCACGCCGCGAATCTCCGCCAGCTTCAGCGCCGTGCGCATGTTCAGCGCGGTAAAAACCGATTCCACCGCGATTGCGTCAGGACGGAACTCCGCCAGCAGCCCTGCAATCAGCGAATGAATGCCGCGCAGCCGTTCGGGCATTAGCGCGCGGGCCGGCAGCCGCAACGCGCCAAACGATAGCGCCTCGATGCGGGCGCCGCAAAACTCCACGACGCCA
>PKXT01000191.1:256-7512 GCA_003133505.1 Acidobacteriota bacterium | reverse complement strand
GAGTTATCCATCTCCACGTCGAAGGCTTCCACTTTATTGGTGAAGTAGTTGTAGAACCACACCGCGGGCACGGCCACCAGCAAACCGAGCGCGGTGGTGACCAGCGCTTCGGAAATACCGCCGGCGACAGCGGAAAGACCCGTCGCCTTCTGTGAAGAAATCCCCTTGAACGCGTTGATAATTCCGACGACGGTGCCGAACAGCCCAACGAACGGAGCCGTGGATCCAATCGTTGCCAAACCGGAAAGCCCGCGCTTCATTTCGGCATGGACGATCGCCACCGACCGCTCCAGTCCGCGCTTGGCCGCTTCGATTACTTCCTCTTCGGGAACCTGGCTTGACGCCGCCTGGAACTCTGAAAGGCCAGTAGCCACGACCTTGGCGATATGGCTCTTCTTGTTGCGTTCGGCGATGGAAATGGCTTCGTCCAGCTTATTTTCCTTCAGCGCGCCCGCCACTTGCTGCACGAAAACCCGTGATTGCTTTCGCGCTGCGCTATACATCAGACCGCGATCAATCATGATTCCAATCGAAATGGCCGACATCGCAAAAAGGATGCAGACCACCGACTTAGCGGGAATACCCATGGAGCTCCACATACTCCGCAGGTCCCATCCCACTTCGCCTCCTCCGGCACCTTGCAGAAATACGAGACCGGACCACAGCAAATTAGCGAACATAGAGTAGCTCCTCCTGAATTCGTTGACTCTTTTTTAATTCTGCTTCTGCTGCTTGTAATGCCTTCGCGCAAATTGACGCGCCGCCTGCAAACGGCCGTGGCGCGCTTAACCGCCGAACGTAAACACGACGGAAATCGTGGTATCCACTTCCACCGGGTCACCATTCAACAAGGTGGGCTGATAACGCCACTCACGCACAGCGTCCATGGCGCTACGCATCAGCAGCGGCGGTCCGGATATGAACTGCAACTGGGCCACTCTGCCATCTTTGCCGATAATGGCATGGAGTAATACTGTACCCTGAATGTGAGCGGTTTTCGCAATTTCCGGGTATATCGGAAGCGGCTTACTTATGATTTTAGCCTCTTGTACATTCCCACCCACACGAATGCGCTGGGCGGCGGCCTTTGGCGGCGGTGGCGGTGGAGCGCCGCCTGTGCTTCCAATAATTCCTCCCAGGACGCCACCTTCCGCGCCTCCTGGAATTCCTCCCACTACTCCGCCAGTGACCCCTGTAGCACCCACGTCGGGAGCTTCTTCTTCCTTAATAATTTCCACGTGCTTGGGAATTGCTGTGGGAGCCATCAGTTTGCCCGACTGAATGAGATGCACAACGGGTTTCACTATACGGGTTACCGCAGCAGCCGGTGGGGGCGGTGGGGCCGGCGGCGGAGGGGCCACCAAAAATGTGTTCAAAAACTGCTTGGGCAATGCCTCGGTATAAATCAACGGTATCAAAATAAATACGCCGACCACGGCCACCTGCAGGATGGCCGAAAGAACCACCGTCCAGGTCTTATTGGTCTTTTTTCTTACCGCGCTTGATTCGACGAGTTCGTCAAACATTTTGCCTACCTCCTCGCAGCCACAGCGAGGCGCTTTTCTGGCGCCGCTCTCATCGCGCCGTCATCCCCACGGAGCTTGTGCCAGACCACCACAATCGGCGCGGCGATGCCGAAACTGGAATACGTTCCTACCACAACTCCAACCACCATAGCAAAAGCGAACCCGCGAAGCACCTGTCCTCCCATGAGAAAAAGCACTAACACGGTAAGGAAAGTAAGTCCGCTGGTCAGGATGGTACGCGAAAGCGTTTGATTGATGGATTTATTCACAATGACCGAAAGAGGTTCACGCCTCATGAGCCGCAGATTTTCCCGCACCCGGTCGAAAATTACAATCGTATCGTTCATGGAATAGCCCACCAGCGTGAGCAAGGCGGCAATCACCGTAAGCGAAATCTCGAAATGGAAAAGCGAAAAAATCCCCAAAGTAATCAGCACATCGTGAAACACGGCAATCACCGCCGCCGCGCCGTACACCCATTCAAAGCGAAAGGCAATATACACCAGCATACCGGCCAAGGCATACAACGTGGCCAGAATTGCCTGGCGGCGCAATTGAGCTCCCACTTTGGGGCCCACGATCTCCACGTTGCGAATGGCAAATGGCCCCAGATAAAAGCCCTGCCGGAGACTGGCAACCGCTCGAGCATCCGCACCGCCCACGCCATTCAATTGGCTCAGATCGGTCAGCACGCCGTTGTGATCCTTATCGCGCGCATCGGTGAGCTGCTGGGCCAACTGCTGGTATTTGGGGGCCGACGTGGCGCCCCACCCCATCGGATCCTTGGCGGTGAGGTACTCCGTTAAAGCCGAGGGCGTGACGGCATTGAAGTCGTCCTGGCCGGGAGAACCGGTAGCGAAGGTCTTATGCAACGCGGTAAGGATGGCCTGCTTGCCGGTATCGAGCGCCTGCTCGCCTTGGCCCTTGGCCTCAATGCCAATTACCACATCATTGTTCGAGGCGGGATTGGAAATATCTCGGATGGGCTGAATAGTACTGGTGCCTAAGCCTTCCGCGCTGAGCCCGGAACGAATCTTATCTAAAGGAGGAGCGCTGGCAAATCGCACGTATACAAGGGTGCCGCCCCGGAAGTCAATCCCGTAACGAAGGCCGCCCTGGTGGATAATGGAAATGGCGCCTATCAGCAATAGCGTGAGCGATAGGGCCACGAAATATTTCGCCTTCCCCATCCAATCCAGGTTAACGCTATGAAAAAATTCCATATGCTCCCAGCCTGCTTTTGATTAGACGCCAGCATCGGCCGTGAAGTGCCCGGCTCGAAACCCCTCTTCCTAGATGCTAAGCGCCGCTTGACGAGGCATCCGCGAAAGATGCCAGTCAAAAATTACTCGCGACACATAAATCGAAGTAAACAAGTTAGCCAGCAAACCGATCACCAGGGTTACCGCAAACCCCTTTACCGGACCGGTACCGAACACGAACAAGAATGCCGCCGACACAATAGTCGTAATGTGGGTGTCCAAAATAGTCAGAAAGGCCTTGCTGAAGCCCTGATCCACAGCAGAGGCGTTCGCTTTGCCCGCCCGCAATTCTTCTCGAATGCGTTCGAAAACCAGGACATTGGAATCCACGCCCATGCCAATCGTTAGAATTACTCCGGCAATTCCGGGCAGCGTCAATACCGCCTGCAGGTAGGCCAGCGCGGCCAGCAAAATCACCAGGTTCAGCACCAGAGCCACCACCGCGTTCACACCAGCAAGCCGGTAATAGATCACCAGAAATATCATCACCACGATCAGGCTGGCAAATGAGGCTTGCACGCCTTCGCGAATCGAATCGGCACCCAGCGAAGGGCCAACCGTGCGCTCCTCAAGGTATTTAATCGAAGCCGGCAGAGCCCCTGCCCGCAGCACCAGACCCAAATCCTGCGCCGTGTCCTGGCTGAAATTTCCCTCGATTACCCCGCTGTCTTCAATGCGACTCTTGATCACCGCCGAGCTCTGTACTTTGCGGTCCAGAACAATGGCCATTTGATGGCCCACGTTAGCCTCGGTAAATGGTCCAAACCGCGCCGCGGCGGCATTCGATAACGAAAAATGAACTTCCCAATGTCCAGGATCCTGAGGGTTAGGTTCGGGGCTGGCGCTCCGTAAATCCTGCCCCGTCACGATGGGAGCACGATCCAGCAGATACCAAACCTGGGTCGTCACCTGACCGGGCTCGCTACTTTCTGACTTTCCCGGAACCAGTTCTGTGCCCGGCGGCAAGACTCCGCCATGGGATGCCAATGCTTCCGCTTCGGACGGGTATGGATGATCATCCGCGGCCCGGCGCAATTCAAGCAATCCGCCCGCTTGGATTACGGCCTTGGCTCGCGAGGGATCGCCCTCCCCGGGGAGCTGTACGAGAATTTCATTATCTTCGCGGCCCGTGGGGGCAATGGTAGGTTCCGTAAGGCCAAGCGCATCAATACGCCGGTGAATAGTCTCCAACGCTTGATCCATTGTATCGCGCTGTATTTCTGTTACTACGGAAGGCTTCAGGGTCAGAAGGTAGCCCGAATTGGCGCCCGCGGCGGGGGCCATGTTCCAGTCGGGAAACTGGTCGTGGACCAAATCGCGAAACGTACCTGTCTGATCGGTGGCCACATCGCTCACCAAAATTTCCGTGTCGCTGCGCCGGTTGACCTCGCCGACGGTGATGTTCTTATCGTGCAATTGCTTGGTGAGCTGATCAATGGTCTGATCGCACCGGAGTCCTACGGCTTCCTGCGTTTGCACCTGCAAAACCAAATGGCTTCCGCCGCGCAGGTCAAGCCCCAGATGAATACGCTGCGCAAAATTTGCCTTTAACTGTGAAATGGACGTGGGGAATTCCGGAAGCCCAAATAATCCAAACACGCATAACAGCACAACGGCCAGAATAATAATGCTTTTCCACCTGAGCTGGGAAGTCATGCTTGTTACTGAATCTCCTTCGTGTCTGGCTGGGCAATTTCCACTATGGCCGTTCGCGCCACGCGAATCTTCACCTGTTCGGCGATTCTAAGCAAGATGGCGTTGTCTTCCAGACCGGCCACCGTGCCATAAATTCCGCCGGAGGTAAGGATCTTGTCTCCATTTTTAAGAGCCTGTTGCATGGCTGCCGTTTTTTTCTGACGACGCTGGGCCGGCAGAATTAACAGCAGGTAAAAGATAACCATGATCAGAACCAGCGGCAGGAACGCCATAATCCCGCCCGACGACACCTGGGCCAACAGCGGCGGCGCAACAGACTTTTCGGCAATGCCAATCCCGGCTGGGACGGCCAAAAAAACTTCGTTCATCATGACTGTAGGGTCCGCGGATGTAAGGACCTGATTACCCTCTCGGAAGATGGCTCCCCAACTGTTTCAATCCCTCACTCGGAATGCCCCTTCGCCAGGCGTGCTTGGAGGTCGAAACGGAAGCTGTCAAGTTTCCCAAAACTAATAGCCTCTCGGATTTGGCGCATTAAGTCAAGGTAAAAGTGAATATTGTGGTGTGTTCCAAGCATGCCCCCCAGCATTTCATTTGATAAAAACAAATGACGAAGATAGGCCCGCGAGTACCGGCCGCATACCGCGCACCCGCAGGACGCATCCAGGGGCCGCTCATCGCGTGCGTGGCGCGAATTGCGAATGTTCAGGCGGCCCTGCGATGTAAACAGACACCCGTTTCGCGCATTGCGCGTCGGCAGCACGCAATCCATCATGTCCACCCCCAGCGCCACATAATCAGGGATTTGCTCCGGATGTCCCACGCCCATCAGATACCGCGGGCGGTCAGACGGAAGCTGGGCGGTAACTTGGGCCACCATTTCGCACGTGATGTCGTGCGGTTCCCCCACCGCCAGTCCGCCAATGGCGTACCCGGGAAAGTTCAACTCGACGAGCGCATCGGCCGACTCACGCCTCAGCACCGCATGCGCTCCGCCCTGGACGATGGCAAACAGCATTTGCCTCGCGGCGTCGCCCTGCGCGGCAAAAAAATCCTGGCACCGCACCGCCCAGGCCTTGGTTCGCAAAGCCGCGGCGCGCGCGCGATCGAAATCAGCCGCCGCTTCCACGCACTCATCCAGCACCATGATGATGTCGGCGCCCAGCGCGACTTCGATCTCCATGGCCTTTTCGGAAGATAGAAAATGCTCCGAGCCATCCAGATGAGAGCGGAACGTTACTCCATCGTCGTTTACTTTGCGCAAGTCCGCCAGACTGAAAACCTGATACCCGCCGGAATCCGTCAGGATGGGATGCGGCCACGACATAAACGAGTGGAGACCGCCTAGTTCGCGAATTAGTTCATGGCCGGGTCGAAGATACAGATGATAGGTATTGGAAAGGAGAATTTGTACACCGAGAGATTCAAGCGCGCTCTGGGTCATGCCCTTGACCGTGGCGGCGGTGCCCACGGGCATGAACGCGGGCGTTTCAATTACTCCATGTGGTGTTTCCAGGCGGCCCAGGCGCGCGCCAGTGGGATCGGTTTTTAAAACTTCGAAGCGAAATGACACGCTTCGAGTCTATCAGGCAAACGCGGCTGCCCAGCCTACCTTCGCGGCGATCCATATTATCCACACTACAATGAGGGTAACCAGCGCGCGGCCAAAACCAATTTTTCGCGGATTCGCCGTGGAATATCCGACCGCCTGCAGCAGGAGCGTCCAAATCACAAAAATATCCAATGAGCCGAGCAGCGCCAGCATCCACTTGGGAGCGTCGCTGGCCAGCAGCGCTCCCGGATTGGAGGCTAGTAAATTGTCAAGATCAACCATGTCCGGCGGTTTCAGCAAAATCACCACAATTGCTAGAATGTAAGCCAACAAGAAAGGCATCCACGCGTACGCTACGATGGCCATGCAGGTCTTGAACTTCAATTGCGCGCCGGCCGTCAGGTTAAATACGCCCAATCCGACGGCGGCCAGAACGACGATGGATAGAGCCACCCCGACCGTGCCAAAAACATATCCGAAATAAGGCGCGTATCGCGATTGGGCGTCAATGGCTTTTTCCCGATCCTCCGCGCTCATTTGCTGCGCGCGAGAGCTTTTAGCGAATTGCTTCTCCATGTATCCATGCCAACCCACCCGCTGGGTAAAGACGAATATCACCGCGAATGACGCAATGCACAGCAACACTGTGGGCAGGATCCAATCCGGCCGCGCGGCAATGTCCGCAAAAGTCGCCTTGGGCTGGAAGAAAACTCCCCTCAGCCGTTGCATCGCATTCAGTCGAGCGGGTGGTTCAAGAGTGGAAGCCGTGGCCATGTTGTGTGCCTCGCTTTCGGTGTGGATTGGGATTCAAAATGCCTGCTCATTCTACGCGCTGGGCATGAATATTACACCGTGCCCGGGATATTTTCCCTCCAATCCCGCGCGCGCGAACGGTCCGACGGCAGCGGCTCAAACGGCGGCAATACCGGCGCAGCCCGCAACAGATCCTTGGTGTATTCATTTTGTGGGGAGCCAAAAATTTGCTCGGCCGGGCCGGCTTCAACGAATTTTCCGGTCCGCATCACCGCCACCCGGTCAGCCATTTGCGCGACCACGGGCATGCTGTGCGAAATCAGTATCATCGTCAACTGGAATTCGCGTTTCAGGCGATTCAGCAAGTCCAGGATTTGCGCGCCGACGGAAACATCCAGCGACGCTACGGGCTCATCCGCAACGACCAGCGCCGGACGCAAGATCAGCGCCCGCGCAATGCTCAGCCGCTGCTTTTGGCCGCCCGAAAACTCGTGGGGATAGCGCCCC
>PKXT01000191.1:0-230 GCA_003133505.1 Acidobacteriota bacterium | reverse complement strand
GCTAGCAAATCCTCCACTTTCATTCTGGGATTAAGGGAGGTCGCGGGGTCCTGGAAAATTATTTGCATGGAGCGGCGGGTGGAACGCAGCTTCCGTCCCCTGGCCGCCAGCCAATCCTCTCCGCAAAAGTTTATGCCGCCGCCGTCCGGTGGAATGAGCCGCAATATAAGCCGTGCCAGCGTAGTTTTTCCGCAGCCCGATTCCCCCACAATCCCAAATGTTTCTCCGCG
>PKXT01000235.1 GCA_003133505.1 Acidobacteriota bacterium | reverse complement strand
TGCCATCCCCGTTGAAGTCGCCCACCGCAAGCGATTGGGGATAATCTCCTGTCGCTGGAGATGATGCCAGTGTAAAAGCGCCCATCCCGTCTCCTTAAAACACAGAAACGGTATTGGTCTCGTTACTGACGACAGCTAAGTCCAACTTGCCGTCGTTATTGAAGTCACCCACTGCTATTGACGGCGATAGATCAGACGAAAAAGAGGTAAGGGTGGTGGCTACGGACGACGTTGGGTTTGTGATGGAGAGGAAGGCCACATTCGACGTCCCTCCGGCCGGCGTGGGATTTACCACCGTGACCGAAGCGGTGGCGGCGGTGGCGATATCGCCGGCCGTGATCGCCGCCGTGAGGTGTGAGCCGCTGACGAAGGTCGTGGTGCGCGGGCTGCCGTTCCAGTTCACCACGGAACCGGAGGCGAAACCTGTTCCATCTACAGTCAGAGTGAAGGCGGGTCCGCCGGGGGCGATGGCGTCGGGCACAAGGGGCTGATTGATCAGCGGGACAGGATTGTTTTGCGCCGCTGTGCGAGAGGGAAACACCGCGCATGTCGCGATAAGGAATAGCCCAAGGCAAGTGGCGAAGGGTCTGAATCGCATCGGTTTCATCTCCACGTAATGCAAGTGCCAAGCACCAGTGGTTTGCGGTCCCCTGAGTCTTGCGGCGATGAGGGATGCGGGGATGGCGCGGCGATGCAAACGTTGAGGAGAGAAATCCGGGCGTAGGGTATGCTAAGGCGCAGCGAGAGGAAATGGAAAAACATTGGCACGGAGGCGTTGAATGAAGCTGGAAGAGATTAAGACGGTGGGGGTTATGGGCGGGGGAACGATGGGGAACGGGATCGCGCATGTGTTCGCGCGCGCGGGATACCGGGTGATCTTGCGCGACGTGGAGCAACGGTTCCTGGACCGCGCGATGGAGACCATCGGCAAGAACATGGACCGCGAAGTGAAGAAGGGAAAAATCACCGAAGCTGACAAGGCAGAAGCGCTGGGGCGAATTTCTCCGGTGACGGATATCGGAGCGTTGGCTCAAGCCGATTTTGTGGTGGAGGCGGTGCCGGAGCAAATGGATTTGAAAGCGCGGGTGCTGCGCGAAGTGGATGCGGTGCTGGTTCCGGAGACAATACTGGCGAGCAATACGTCGTCCATTTCGGTGACGGCGCTGGCGGCGCAAACCACCCGGCCCGAACGGTTCATTGGGATGCATTTTATGAACCCGGTACCGGTGATGACGCTGGTGGAGGTGATTCGAGCGATTCAGACGTCGGACGCGACATTCGATTTGACCATGGCGCTTTGCGAAAAGCTGGGCAAAAAGCCGGTGGCGGTGAATGATGCGCCGGGGTTTGTGTCCAACCGTGTGCTGATGCCGTTGATTAATGAGGCGGCCTATTGCGTGATGGAAGGCGTGGCGACGGCGGAGTCGGTGGACGCGGTGATGAAAATGGGGATGAACCATCCCATGGGACCGCTGGAACTGGCTGACTTTGTCGGCCTGGATGTGTGCGTGGATATTCTGGACGTGCTCCAGCGCGGGCTGGGCGATCCGAAATATCGCGCGTGCCCACTATTAAGAAAGTTGGTGGCGGCGGGTTGGCTGGGGCGCAAGAGCGGACGGGGATTTTACCAGTACGAGAAGTAGTAAGCGTGAACAAATGCAGATCCTTCGCTGCGCTCAGGATGACAGAGATATTTGAAGCGTGCTGATCGTTCGCTCCTTTCGCGACAGCCTCAGGGGAGACAGGAGAGCGTCCCGATGTTCGGGGGCGCGCGGCATAGGCTTAGAGTTGAGAAGCAGGTCCCTCGCTACGCTTCGGGATGACCACGCGGTTACAGGGGGTGCTCAATTCGTGTTTGCTTTCTGTTCGCCTTATGGTAAGCTGCGGATTGTCCCCCATGTCGCGGCGATTCTGATAGAATCTGCGGCAATCGGGGAATCCCCTCTTGAGGTGAAGCGATGACGGACGAAAAAGGCAAGCTGCTGGAAGCGGCAATCGCGCAAATCGAAAAGTCGTACGGAAAAGGTTCCATCATGCGGTTGGGCAACCGTGATGTATTGGTGCCTGTGAGCGTAATTCCGACGGGATCGATTTCGCTGGACCACGCCCTGGGAGTTGGCGGCGTGCCGCGCGGCCGTGTAATCGAGATTTACGGTCCTGAAAGCGGCGGCAAGACGACCATGGCGCTGCATATTATTGCGGAGGCGCAGAAAGCCGGAGGATTGGCCGCGTTCATTGACGCGGAGCACGCGCTGGACCCCTCATACGCCCGCAAGCTGGGCGTGGACGTGGACAACCTGCTGGTATCGCAGCCGGACAATGGGGAACAGGCGCTGGAAATTGCCGAAGCGCTGATTCGCTCAAGCGCGGTGGACGTGGTAGTGGTGGATTCGGTGGCGGCGCTGGTGCCGCGCGCGGAGCTGGAAGGCGAAATGGGCGATCCGCAAATGGGATTGCAGGCGCGGCTGATGTCTCAGGCGCTGCGCAAGCTGACGGCGATTGCGTCGAAATCAAAGACCGCGCTGATTTTCATCAACCAGATTCGCGAAAAGATTGGCGTGATGTTTGGCAATCCGGAGACGACGACGGGCGGCCGTGCGCTGAAATTTTATTCCTCCATCCGGCTGGATATCCGGCGGATACAGGCAATCAAGGATGGCGACAAGATTGTTGGTTCGCGCACCCGCGCCAAAGTGGTAAAAAACAAAGTGGCCGCGCCATTTCGCGAGGCGGAATTCGACATTCTCTATGGCGAGGGAATTTCGCGCGAAGGCGATTTACTGGATCTGGGTGTAGCCAGTGGGCTGCTGGAAAAGTCGGGCACATGGATTTCTTATGAAGGCGAACGTCTTGGGCAGGGACGCGATAACGCGCGTAACTTCCTCAAGGAAAATCGCGACATCCGCGACAAGATTGAAATGGCGTTGCGGCTGCATTTGGGATTGACCACCGGCGGAAAGGCGCCTGCGGCAACTGCTTCCGCGGCTGCTTCGGGCGACGAGGCAAAGCCAACCGCGCGCGCAGCCGCGGGGAATTCGGGGAACGGCGGGAGCCAAAGTTCAAGCACTGCAAAATGCCGCAGCCGCAGCTAAGGCGCGAACCGGGCGCTAGGAGCTAGGAGCACGGTCCACGGTTCCCGCAATTTTGCTGAGAACCCCAACTGCTGTTATGCATTTTGGGGATGGCCCAGGCATTCGGCCCTAGTGGCTAAATCGAAAAAACTGACATTTTCAGTTGTATCGCATACCGTTTTAGGCCTAAAATCCCCATCAGGCAGCGATACCACACGGATATCGCATCTAATTGGGGGATCATGCTGGTTAGAGGAAAAGGGCGCGCGTTCAATTTTGTAGTCTCCATTTTTCTTGGCCTTTGCTGCGCGGCGATGATAGGCGTGCCGGGTGCCTGGGCTGCGGCTCGTACACATTTGCGCGCGCATGGCCTGATTCATAGCGCGGTTCATCCCCACGGAATCCTTCACAGCACCTATCATTCGCATAAAATGACGCGGACGATGACCCACGCGGTTACGCGCGTCTCCGCGCATGCCATGATTCGCACCGCAGTTCATGGCCGAGCGGTCACATCATCCGCATCGGATTCCCGCTATGGGACGCGTTCGGGCGGCGCTCGCTATGGCTCGCATTATTTGAATGCGCGCGGCCGGGCGTTCGGTCCCTATCATGCTGAATTTCTGGGTTCCTTCGTGGATCCGACGGTGGGCGATCAGGCTGCCTTTGACAACCCGGTTGTACGTCAAGCGGCAATTGAAGCGTTGGGCCACACCAACGNNTTTCGGAAGGCTTTGAGCCGTGTTCCACGATCAAGCCGGTGATTGCGGTTGCCGCGCTGCAGCAGGGGCTGATCACCCGCGATTCGATGTTGCCAGTGGGGGGACGCAGTTCGATGGATTTAACTGAAGCTCTGGCGCATTCGAACAACGAATTCTTCCAGCAACTTGGCGCGCGCATGGGATTCGAGACTGTGCGGCATTACGCCAGCCTTTTCGGGCTGGGCGAGCGCGCGGGCTACGGTATGCTGGGCGAGGAACCGGGCACGCTGCCCGAATCGGAGCCGGCGCGCGGCGGCGTGGCGCGCATGTCCAGCTTTGGCGAGGGGATTCGCATGACGCCGTTGCAGCTTGCCTCGGTGATGGCCACGGTGGCCAATGGCGGCACCATGTATTACCTGCAATACCCGCAAAGCCGCGAGGAAATCAAGAATTTTGAAGTGCGGGTGAAGCGGCAACTCGATATCGCTCCGCTGCTGCCGGATTTGCGCGATGGAATGCTGGCCGCCGTCCTTTATGGGACGGCCAAGCGCAGTTTCGATCCCGAAGGCGCGCAGGCTCTGGGAAAAACGGGCACGTGCAACGATGAAACCGAAGGCGGGCGGCTGGGATGGTTCGCGTCCTATGCCGATGAATCGCCCGCGCGTCTCGCTCTAGTCGTGCTGCTGCGCGGCAATTCGCGCGGCGTGAATGGCCCCGAAGCCGCCGAGATTGGCGGACGGTTTTATCGCGCGCTGCGCGAGCACAGTTTTTTTGGTCCTCAACAACCACCGCTGGACATGGCTACGAGTTTACCGCCGGCGGTCCAATAAGTCCCTTTTACCTACTATCCTCGCCCTTAGCTTCGGTTCGAACCGCTCTTCTGTGTTCCCTCTCTGCGGCACGGAAGTTTTCAATTAAATCACTCGAAAACTTCGCGCTAGTAACAGTTCGGAAAATCTTGTTTATGCGTTTTAGCCCAGCTTCGGCTTGAATAATGTCGAGGGTTTTCTTGTATTCTTCATAAAAACCAGAAACAAGTTTTTTCCTCTTAGTTGCATCAGATTCCGACTGAATGTCTTCAACACCCATGAATAGTGCGGAGCATTGGAACGAGACTTCCTGATTCAAGTACAAATTATTTTCATCACAAAATCCGCAAATATCTAAGACGACCTCAGAGATAAGTTCGTGTCTTTGTTNNTGTTCGTAGATGGCGAAACGCCTCTGAAAAATCGTCGCAGCATATGACTCGATTCGATTGGATCGGCGAATCCACTCATTCAATCCCGCGCCTAGCAGGATGCAGAGAATGGCAATAAGAGCTTGCGACATAGGAGTGCTGTGAAAGTAGTGAATTAGGTTTTTTNNTGTCGCCGGTGCGGAGGAGTTTGGCGATGTCGCCTTTGCCGCGCTTGGCAATCACATCCTGAATCTGGGCGGCGGAGATGTCTTCGTAGCGGGGCACGTCACCCCAGGAGCGGAGCACTCCGATGGGAGTGGGGAAGCCGGGACGCTGCTCCATGTGGGCGAGGAGAAAGGCGTAGGCGGGACGAGGATGATGCTCGTCGTGGATTAGCAGCTCGCTTTCGGAAACTCCGTTTCCAAGCTGGACAACTTCCAGGTCGAAACCTTTGAGGCGAATACCCTTGTCGCGATTCTTGCCGAAGATGAGCGGTTTGCCATGCTCCAGCATCACGACGTTTTCGCTGCGGTTTTCTTTCTCGGTCACGTCCGTCCATGCGCCGTCATTGAAGATGTTGCAATTCTGTAGAATCTCGATGTAAGCGGCGCCCCGATGGGCGGCGGCGCGGCGCAGGGTGTCCTTCAAATGCTGCTGGAATACGTCCACGGAACGGGCCACGAAAGTTGCTTCGGAACCGATAGCCAGAGAAACAGGATTGAACGGCCGGTCGTTGGTGCCAAAAGGAGTGGACTTGGTTTTCTTGCCCATCTCGGAGGTGGGAGAGTACTGGCCCTTGGTGAGGCCGTA
>PKXT01000207.1 GCA_003133505.1 Acidobacteriota bacterium | reverse complement strand
CCGCATGATCGTTTTTTCGCCGCGGAATATTCGTGAATGCCGCGCCTAATTCCAAAGCTTCATTCACTTCCGTATAAGCGAACGATTCGTGATGCCCTTCGTTCCATCCCCAGCGCCCAAAGAATTGAAGATGCGGTAATAGCTGCTGCTCCACGTTCACGCCGAAGCCATACTTGATGCGCCCTTGCTCCCGCGTCTTTGTAATGTCTGGACGGGTGCCTTCTCCATTTAGAAAATCCTCAATCGCCTCACGGTAATCGCCCATATTCGCGTGGTTTACATAAGTCAAAAATCGCAGGGTGCCGGGCAGCCCGGGAAGGAAATTATGTCCATAATCCATTTCGAAGTTTTCAGCGCGGGCCCGGGCGATGTCAGCATCCAGAAAAGTACCATTAGCCACCTTCGGCATCAGCGTTTCGGCAAACCGCGCGGCAAAATTGTGGTCGTCATATTCCACTATCACCCCGTCGGTGTAGCCCCGGGTGTTGGCGGCGTAGTCATAGGCGCCATNNCGCCATTGTTGTCCACGGTCCAGTTCAGGAATTGCAAATGGCTGTCGGTGCCGCCAGCGTTGAGATCGAAGAAGTCCACCATGCCGAATTTTCCGAAGCGGATTTCAATCCGTCGCGCCGGCAGCGAAGTCGCCAGTTCCAGCGGCCCGCGTTGCGCTGCCACTTTCTCATCGCTCAACGAAATGATCTGGCGGATCATCAGCCGGGCTAGATAAGGGACTGGTCCCAATTGCGGATTGCGCACGACATCCAAGTTCGTAAAACCCGCCAAACCCAGCGCATTACTCAATCCCCTGCCACCGGCGCTTTCGATGTCGGCGAATACTTCCGTGCTATTGGTCAACTCATAGCCGGTGAACAGCGTATAAACCCGCGAAGTCGCGTTCTGCGCGTGCGGACCAAAGCTATCCTGCCCGCTGTATGTCGCTGGAAACGCTGGATTCCACTGGGACACAATGTTGGCCTGCCCCGAAATCCAATAGCGCGCGGTATCCGAATGAGGAAACATCGTCACGGATGAATGGCTCGATGAATCCGAGTTCGGGGATGGCGTGACGGGTGCGTTCTGCTGTGCCGCAGCGCTTCCCTGCGTTCCGGCGCTTCCAGGACTGCTACCCTGCGCCCCGCCAGCTTGCAACAAATCGCCAGCCTGCCAATCACCGTTCTGCAAGTTAGCACTCTGCGAATCGTCCGTCTGAACGGCTTCCGCTGAGATAGCAGAAATCTGTGCCGGAGCGGAATTGCCGGAGTTCTGCCTCCACGCAGCCAGCGGCCACGCTAGTGTCAGGCCCAAACAAAGCATTTGCGTTCTTACCCTCCACGCTGCCATGTTCTTCTTCCCTCAAACCGCGCTTTCCGTGTCGGCATCGATCGTTGATCTCAACTCAGGCCTCGGCTCCAAAGAGGATATTATTGGATGGGGTAATTGCTGGCGCGTCAAAGTTGGCCTGGGCCCTTTTCTTTATTCCAGAGATTTGATACCATACCCCCCTAGGGTAGTCAAGAACAAATGTCGCATTTTTCCCGAGAAAAACTGGATCTGGTCAACCGGACAAAAAAGATTATTGGGCAACTTGAAGCGGCTCTGCGTGCACTGAACGAGGATGAGGCCTGTGCCAATGTTCTCCAGCGGCTTGCCGCCGTCAGGGGGGCAACCAACAGCCTCATGGCCGAGTTGATGGAAGACCACATTCGCAATCACATGCCACGCAAGACCAAGTCCGCGGAAGAGGCTGCCGATGATCTTATTGAAATTGTCCGCACGTATCTGAAATGATTCTGTGTGTGTGTGACTGGTGTCTGTGAGACCGTAAGTCCGTAGAAAATTCGTTATCTTTTCCGCGCTTGGTCCATGGAATCCCATTCTTGGCCCGAAAGCTCTAGCAGGTCGTTGAATTCCCCCGCTCCGCGTAGCCACTGCCCGCCGTCAATCACAACGCATTCGCCGTTAATATATTGCGCGGCATTGCTGAGCAGAAACGCTGCCAAATTGGCGAGTTCTTCATGGCGCCCAAGACGTTTCATCGGGTGCTGCTCCAGCGCGCGCGGCTCGAATTCCCGCGAAGGCATCCAATTGTGCTCGACTATCTTCGCCGCGGCTTGCTCAATTCCAGGATTCTTCACCGTTTGCCTCCTGCCGGCGTGAATTCGTCATTTACCGAATGACCCGATCCAGTCAAACATCGCATTGCCTGTCCGCTGCATCTCTAGTAACCTTGTCTAACCCGCGTTTTTCGATCATGGGAGATAAGGCGTCCAGTTGCGCCCTGTGTGCATTTGCAACTGTCGCATGATGTTCGGGTTGGATATTGAATGGCGGAAGCTTATAACAGAGGTGCATAACATTGAATATAAACGACTTACTTAATCGGGAGCGGCGAGCGACCCTCCGATCCATCCTGTTTACGTTGGCTGTGCTGACCTTGGCGGTTGGCGAGATTTCCTGTCAGCAGGTGGCCAACAATCCTTCCCCCAGTATCACTTCGCTTTCGCCTGCTACCGCCACTGCCGGCGGCACCGGATTTCTGTTGACAATCAACGGAAGCGGCTTCGCGCCGCAATCTGTCATAGCTTTTAATGGTGTCTCCCGCACCGATACAATGTTTCTTACCGGCAATCAACTCACCACGATGATCCAGCCCAGTGATATTGCCAACGCGGGAACCCTCAACGTTGGGGTCACCACTCCCCCTCCCGGCGGTGGCACCACCAGCACCTTGCCATTCGTGATCGGCCCAGGTCTTAGCGGTGTCCCCCTACTCAATTCGATTTCGCCCACCAGCACGTTCGCTGGTGGCACGGGACTGATTCTCACCGTTACCGGCACTGGTTTTAATTCCACATCCGTGGTCACTCTTAACAACAGTAATCGCACCACCGCTCTCGTGAATGCGGGGGAATTGCAGGCCGAGGTTCTCTCCACAGACCTAATGGCTGCTGGAACTTTTGCTGTCGGCGTGACCAACCCTCCTCCTGGCGGTGGCGCGTCCTCGACTCTTCTTTTGATCGTAACGAATCCACCGCCGGTCATTGGGGGACTTGCTCCCGCCACTTTTGCCGCCCAAGCCGTTGGAAATGCCGGCACCACTCTCAGTATCGTCGGCTCGGGCTTCGATGCCGCCAGTCAGGTTTATTTTAATGGCTCTCCGCGAACCACGACGCTCGGAACTCAGGATTCTATTACTGCGCCGCTTCTTTCCGGTGATTTAACCACCGCTGGCACGTTCCCTGTTACAGTGGTAAATCCCACGCCGGGCGGCGGCACTTCGAATCCTTTTGGCTTCTCCGTTATTGCCAGCACAACCGGGCTCGGATTGCCGGAGCAAATTGACGTGGCCACCACCGGCGTGCAAGCCAACGCCGGTACCACTGACACGACCACTTCCGGTCCGGCCATTAGCTCCACCGGAGAATACATCGCCTTCGCGTCGCCGGCCACGAATCTAGTTCTCAGCGACACCAATGGCGTGCCCGACGTTTTCTTTCAGAACAACTGTATCGGCAACACCACTCTTCTCTGCACTCCGTCCACGATCATTGGCAGTGTGTCCGGTTTTGGCAGCCTTTCGAATGGCGCCAGCTCCCAGCCCACTGAGGATTCTACCGGCCGCTATCTGGCCTTCGTCTCCACGGCCACCAACCTAATCCCCGGCANNACCGGTATCCCGCAGGTGTATTGGCGCGATACCTGTACCGGTCTAACCACCTCCTGCACCCCCTTCACAATTCTTGTTTCAGTCGCTTCCGACGGGGTCACCCCCGGCAATGCTGCCAGTGCACAGCCTTCCATGAGCCCCGACGGGCGCTATGTCGCATACAGTTCCGCAGCCTCCAATCTCCAAGCCGCCAACACCAGCGGAGTCGCCCAGATTTTTGTTTTCGATACCTGCCTTAACGAGATAAGCTGTGCCACTTCCACTACGCTAGTTTCCGTTGCCACCGATGGGATCACGCCCGGCAATGCCGCCAGCATCCAGCCATCTCTGGGAACGACTGCTTCTTACGTTTCGTTCACGTCGTCTGCAACAAATCTTTTGGCTTCCGGTCTGAACGGGCTCCAGCAGGTTTTCCAACGAACGACCTGCATTGGAGCCACCGGCTGCACTCCGCTCACCATCCTGGCTTCCTCGCCCGATGGAACCACTGCGGGCAATGGCATCAGTTTTCAGCCTTCGATGAGCGCCGATGGCCGCATCGTTTCGTTCGCGTCTAGCGCCACCAATCTCATCGCTACCGCTACCGCCGGAATCCAGCAGGTCTTTCTCCGTGATACTTGCACCGGCGTTTCAGGATGCACAACCTCGACTTCGCTTGTGTCCCTGGCCGCCGATGCGGTAAACGTCGGCAACGCCGCCAGCGAGAATCCCTCCGTGAACGCGACGGGCCAATACGTGGCCTTCGCCTCGTTTGCCAGCAATCTGGTTGCGGTGGATACGAATAATCTTGAAGATGTCTTCGTCCGAAACACGTGCGCCACTGCCAGCGGATGCACCGCCAGTACAGTGCTGGTCAGTATTTCCGCGGCCAATGGCGGCGTGGGAGTGCAGGGCAATGGAAACAGCCTCAGTCCCGCCATCAGCTCCGACCACACCACTGTTGCGTTCCTTTCGCTCGCGACTAATTTGGTTCCGCAAGGCACGGCGGACCAAAGTAACGTCTTCCTGGCCTCCACCACTTTCTGACCGTCACTTTCTCGGTCGGTTCTAAATTTCAAACCACTTTTCTAAGCGTTTGCGGAGAAGTTTCCCTTTTGTCGCGGGCTTATGCGCTGGCGCCCCACGGCAAGGCCCACTGAAACCTCGATAAACCTGTGAAGCGCGGTAATCCATGCGCTATCCTTATGCGCTATCAGCATCACAATCGCCAACGTTATGGAGGCATACCGGTAGGCGGCCCGGTCCGCAGAA
Source organism: Acidobacteriota bacterium (assembly GCA_003133505.1). Lineage (GTDB taxonomy): Bacteria > Acidobacteriota > Terriglobia > Acidiferrales > UBA7541 > PALSA-278. Next base: position 646 of record PKXT01000207.1, on the reverse strand, counting down.
ATGCCGGCGCATAGAATTCCAATAGCGAAGACCCCGACGCCGAAGGCAAGCGGGTTATCCATGTAATGCGTCGCCACCAGGGCGCCGATGCGGCATCCAGCGCCGTTCCCGCGAGACGATGTACGGAGACTCGCAACGCCGCCCCCCATGTGGACTGCATTACAATCAGCGTGGATATTGCCGCCCAATACCCCTCTGGCATCCGCCCCCCCCGCAACCGCCGCCCGCGCCGCATTCTGGATCGTCGCTGGATTCTCCTCACTTCGAATCCATTTCATCATCCCTTCTGTCATCTCTGCTCTCGATTACACCTACTCCGCTGGGACGCGGTAGGTCACGTATCTGACGAGTGGCTGGTGCGCTTCGACGAAGTGATTCAAGAGGCATCCACGAAATTGAAAACCCTCGAAGAACTTAGGCGTTTTGCGGAGAGGCAAACGGGAAACGGCGCGGCACTGAATGTCGGATGAGAGCAAAGTCCGCCCTGACTCGGGGGGAGGCTGCGACGCAAGTAGAATCGGCTGGACACACCCACGCACGAGATTTGGAGAATCGACCGCTGCGGGGGCAGAGAGAAACTTTTATTTACTGCCGCCTTTTTTCTTCAATGTCCTCCGAAATCGATACGACTCGTTCCCGGTCTCGA
>PKXT01000183.1 GCA_003133505.1 Acidobacteriota bacterium | reverse complement strand
AAAGTCCGCCGCGGCCTTTCCGCCGGACGCGTGCAGACGGTGGCCCTCCGGCTGATCGTCGAGCGCGAACGGGAAATCCGAGCTTTTATTCCCAAGGAATATTGGAGTATCCATGCTCTATTAAACGGCGCGGAGCCGCCGGCATTTGAGGCCAAGCTCTCGCGCCATCGGGGCGGAGAAATTGAAATCGGCAATCAGGAAGCCGCCGATAAAATTCTGGAAGAATTGCAGGGCGCACGCTGGCTGGTCAGTTCCGTCCAGGAAAAAGAGAAACGCCGCTACGCCGCGCCGCCATTCACCACTTCGAAGGTGCAGCAGGAGGCCTACAACAAGCTGCGTTTCTCCGCCAAGCGCACCATGATGCTGGCGCAGCGACTGTATGAAGGCGTTGATCTTGGAGACGAAGGCTCGGTGGCGCTGATCACCTATATGCGCACGGATTCAGTCCGCGTGTCCCAGGAAGCGCTGGCACAGGTACGCGGCTATATTAGCGAGACATACGGAGCCAGTCATCTCCCTGAAAAGCCAAACTTCTACAAATCAAAAAAAGAGGCTCAGGAGGCCCACGAAGCCATCCGCCCCACCGAAGTCGCCCGTTCGCCCGAAGATGTAAAACATTTTCTGGAAGACGATGTTTACCGCTTGTACCGCCTGATTTGGCAGCGCTTCGTGGCTTCGCAAATGGTCCCTGCGATTTTTGACCAGACTACCATCGACGTCAACGCCGGCGATTACACTTTCCGGGCATCTGGATCCGTCCTGAAATTCGCCGGATTCCTGGCCGTTTACCAAGAAACGCGCGAGGAAAAGGATGAAGAGGCTGACGAGGAAGGCCGCACGTTGCCGCGCGTCACCGAAGGCCAGACGCTGGCCCTCGAGAAAATACGCCCGGAACAGCACTTTACCGAACCGCGCCCGCGTTATACCGAAGCAACCATCGTGAAGGAATTGGAAGAAAAGGGCATTGGCCGCCCTTCCACCTACGCCGCGATTATTTCCACAATAGTGGATCGCGAGTACGTCTCCAAGGATCAGGGCCGCCTGACACCGACATTGCTTGGTGAAAAAGTAAGCGATTTATTGGTTAAAAGCTTTGAGGACATCTTCGACGTGGGCTTCACCGCTCGCATGGAAGATGAACTGGACGAAATCGAAGAAGGCAAGCTAGAGTGGCGCAAGTCCGTGAAGGAATTTTACGACCGCTTCGAAGAGGACCTCGAGAAAGCCAGCGGCGAAATGGAATCCTATAAGGCTGGAATTCCCACCGACGAGAAATGTGAAAAGTGCGGTCAGGGAATTTTGCTGGAACGAATCAGCCGCCATGGATTCTTTCTGGGTTGCTCGCGTTATCCCGAATGCGATTACACCCGAGATCTTTCCGAGAACGGGTCGGAAACGCCGGAAGGCGATAATGCCACGCAGTATTGCGATAATTGCGGCAAGGAAATGGCCATTAAGCGCGGGCGCTTTGGGACATTTTTGGCCTGCACCGGCTATCCCGAGTGCAAGACGACGCGGCGGCTGACTCGCGGCACGGGAAAAGCGATGCAACCCGACGTGGTGCTGGAGGAGAAGTGTCCTGATTGCGGCGAGCCGCTGTTACAACGTCACGGACGCTTTGGCGATTTTATCGGCTGCTCGAAATATCCCAAGTGCAAGTACACCCGCCCAATTACCCTTGGCATCGCTTGTCCCAAATGCGGGCAGGGTGAGTTCGTACGGCGCGGATCTTCAAAGGGCCGCGGACGGGGACGAATCTTCTACGGCTGCAGCCGTTATCCGGAATGCGATTTCACCACGCCCTATGAACCCATCGCGCAAGCCTGTCCAAAATGCGCTGCGCCCTTTATCGTGGAAAAGCGAACCAAGTCCGGAAACTTCCGCTCCTGCCTGAAGGAAGATTGCGATTGGGAAGAAGCCGCGCTGGAACCATCCGTGCCCACTGCCGGTCCGGCCTCGGTTTCAGCGTCGGTCGCTGACGTCGTGGCCACGCCTTTCGTCGCGCGCGTTAGTTGATTGACGCGGAGCGATCTATTTTCCGGCTTGACCCCATGGGTGAATTGTCGCGCGCTATTCTCCGAAGCGGTTCACAATATTGACATTACCCATGGCGCGGCCTAAACCCCACTCTGAACTGCAGACGTTCCTTCGCTACCTCCAATACGCCCGAAATGCTTCTCCGAGCACCATTTCGAACTACAGGAAGGATATTGAGCAATTTCTGGAATATCTTGCGCCTCCGGGTGAAACAATCCTCCCGCTGCCGCAGGTTGACCACCGGGTGATTCGCGAATTCGTCAGCCATCTGCACGATCGCCGCTTAAAGAAAACCTCCATCGCTCGAAAATTATCGGCATTGCGCACATTTTTCAAATTTTGCGTTCGCGAGAAAATATTGAAAACGAATCCAGCCAAACTGGTGGCTACGCCAAAGCTTCCGACGAGGATTCCGGCCGTTCCAACGGCTGAAGAAATCAATGGGTTCCTCAATTCGCTGCCGGAGCTGGGACGGAAGCGCCTGAGCCGTGGCAAACCAGCCAGGATGCCGCATACCCGCGAGCTCGGGGATTTTCATCTGCCGCGGGACAGAGCGATCATGGAATTGCTCTATGCGNNGTGCAGGATGTAGATCGGGAGCAAAAGATGCTGCGAGTCCTGGGCAAGGGGCGAAAAGAGCGCATCGTGCCATATGGCTCCAAGGCGCAAACGGCGCTTGAGGCTTATTGGCCATTACGTGAACTTGTGCTCACTCGCCTCGCTCGCGGTGTTTCGGAGATCCGCAATCCTGAAGCTGTTTTCATCAGCTACAAGGGACGCAGATTGTCCCCTCGCGAGATTCGATTCGTTCTCACTGCTTATGGGAAAGCTGCTGACTCAAACATGCACCTGCATCCCCATGCCTTGCGCCATGCTTTTGCCACCCATTTGCTGGCCGACGGCGCGGATTTGCGCGCGATTCAGGAG
>PKXT01000341.1 GCA_003133505.1 Acidobacteriota bacterium | reverse complement strand
GAGTTCAAAATGGAAATGTGAGCTTAATGCAACAGCGCGCTCACACGGCGCATTCGTCCAGCGAACCGGCCCGGATCATAGGCCGACGGATCCTGGAACTCCTTGAAGAGTTCGCTGATCGCCGCGCGGATTTCCGCTTCCCCCGCCAGACTGGCGTTGCCGGTATAAGCCACGAAGAGCGACTGAATCACCATGGCGGATTGCTCGGCGGTCCGTTCCCCCTGCGCCGCAATGTTGCCCCCGTCTGCGGAAATCTGTTGCATCAAGCGAAGCGTCAGGGCCTGATTGTATGGCATGGCCGCCAGCTTTCGCGCGAGTTCGTCGCTCACGCGCGCGGAGCGGTCTGCGGCCTGCGCGACACGCTGCCGGTCCGGGGCAAGCCTGCTCATCACTTGCGACACTTGGCCCAGGTCCATCGCCAATTCCTTCGCCGACTCCTCATCCGCTTGCTTCACCAGATAATGAAAGATGGCGTAGCGCGAATCATTCCAGGGCGGATTGCCCGGCCGCCGGCCCGGATAGCCCCGCGCCTGCCGCCAGCTTTTCTCCGGCGGCGTCTGGCTGTGGTGGCACGCGAAGCAATCCAGCTCGGAATATTCCGGCCAGATGTTGCCGCGGGCGCGTTGGGAAAGCCGCATCATGTCCTCGCGGAACTGCACGGCCTGACTCACGCCCAAGTCGCGGACTTCTCCCCACGGATCGTTGCTGCCAGCGATGGGCAGCTTCCAGTGGCGCGGCATCACTGCGGAAAAGGCATTCAGCTCAAACGTGAGGTCCGGGTGCCCGGCGGCAATCATTTCGTGGTCCACAAATTTCTCCTGATTGCCCAGATGGCAGGAGAGGCACTTTTCCGTGCGCTTCACCACGTCCCGCGTGTCGTACATGCCAAGTGCAAGCGACTGTTGATGCGTCCAGCCCTGCTCCGTGTGAGGCCCTAGCCATGCTGCCGCCGGGCCGTGGCAGCTCTCACAGCTCACGCCGTCGCTCAAATCGAACGTGTGTGCTCTTTCAGCGGTGGGCACATACAGGGCGTGACAAACCAGGCACTCGTGTGCCTCCTGAGCTTTACCTAAGCCCAGAATTGCTGCCATGCGGGTGGCAACCGGGCCGGATAGCACGCTGTATGCCCGCGAATGCTTGTCCTTCACCACCCAGATGCTGTACTCGTTTTGCCAGACGCGATTATCCGTGCGAGGCGTGACACTGCCGTGGCAAGTCGTCGAACTGCACGAGCCAGGCCCCGTGTATTGAGGCGCCGCAACGCCGCGCGCGCCCGCCGGCGATCCCGGCGATTGTCGGGATTGTTGGGCGCCCGTTGTCCCTGCCAAATTTCCGCTGGCTGCGAGGGCAACAATCGCCCCAAACAGAAGACCGTAGCAGGCCAACTGTTTTCTTCTGTGCGCAATCGGCATCATGGTCTTCCAAGCCGGAATTTCCGATTTGGCTCCCAATCGCCCCACAGCATACGCCCTTCGCGGAATTCCAGCGCTCTATTTTTTCGTTGCCTGGGTGCAGTGGCTCGGGACAGGGCCGGGACTGTCGCAACGCGAGTCCTGAAACAACTCACCGCGGTCCTGTCATCCAGTTTTGTCAGACACCCCTCCGTCCCCTGGCGGCTCTGGATAACGATCTCAGCTGCCACAGCCGCCGCTATTCCATCGGAACTGGCAGCCCAAGGCTATCCGCTGGAGCATGCTGCCAAACAGCAGACGCATCAGATGACTTTCGGTCGAGAGCAACCAACGATAGCGGCATTTTTCACCAGCCGCCAGAGGTTCCCCAAGTTGTGGGCGAGCACACTCAGCCACAGCCGCACCTCATTCGACCAAAATCGGTGGCAGTTCAGCCGCGTCATCTCAACCCCATGCTTAGGGTGCGGTGCCTCGCGGAATTGCACCGCCATCTTCGTGCAAGCGCGCTGCAACCGGCCTGACTGCCTGAACTCATCGCATTGTCATCACTCGCTCTCCGGCTTCAATGTTGCAGAGCCGGCCAGTGCGCGCTGGCCGGTGTGGGCGTGAACGCACCCCGGCCTTATGTGAAACTGCATACCCTCCGCAGCAGCCCAAGTCTCGGGAAACTCTTTGCATGCGGAACGAAGGTAGCGGTCCACGATTGAGTCCGTGGAGTTCGGGTCGTGGTGGAAGAGGACTAAGTTCCGGGCCCGTGAGTCGCACGCCAATCGAGCTGCGTCGCTCCATGTTGAATGCCCCCAGCCCCTGCGCTTGGCGAACTCTTCCGGAGAATATTGCGCGTCAGCGATCAGGAGGTCCGCGCCGGCGGCGAATTCGCGTAACGCCCGGTCGAGAGCGACTTCTCCGGGCTCGTAGTCTGTGGCATAGACAACGGATCCCGCAGGTGATTCCAGGCGGAAACCGAGGCAGCCCTGCGGATGGTTCAGCCAGCAGGTCCGGATCCGCGTATCGGCTATACTGAAATTCGCGCCGCCGTCGACATCGCGGAATTCCCGGCGTGAAGGCAAACTATTTAGATGAACGGGGAAATACGGCTGCGTAACCTGGGCTTCCAGAACCTTGCGGACGGTGTCAGTTCCAAGTGCCGGAGAGTGAAAACCGTAAAACCACAAACAGCTTAGCGGAGAAAACAGCGGTTGAAAATACGGGATACCCTGAATGTGGTCCCAGTGATAGTGCGTGACCAAGACATGTGCTTCTGCTCCGCCGTTCGATGCGGCGGCGAGGTGATTACCCAGCAGCCGGAGGCCCGTCCCGCAGTCCAAGACGAACCGCGTGCCGCTTGGCGCGATCACTTCGACGCAGGAGGTATTCCCGCCGTAGCGCCACATATTTCGTTCCAGACTGGGGACGGAGCCGCGAACTCCCCAGAAGCGGACTTTCATGACCGGATGGGCCATCCTGTTGCGCTTGGATTTTCTCACTATTTCAACCGCGCGTACTGGGCTCTAGCTTCGCGGAAAACGGGAACACCGGTGCCCGAACGCATCCAAAACGTATCCGTCACGCCCAATGCATGTGTCACTCGCACATCACAGAGGCATGCCTCAGCCGCGCATGTGAGGATCACACCCGCGGCAACTCGACATGCCGAAGCGTTACTTCCCCTGGATTTCGCTGATTGCAGCTTTCGCGTGGCGCTAATGGCGCCCGAACGGAGCCCCCGTCGTGACGAACAATCGGGTGGGCCACTAGCACCGTAGTCCCAA
>PKXT01000129.1 GCA_003133505.1 Acidobacteriota bacterium | reverse complement strand
CAAAAACCCCGGTCAGGTCAACTAACCACCAGTGTCTTGCCGTCAGGTGATACTTCCATACCGTCGATACTCCAAGAGAGCGAAGAAGATTCCGTGAAAGGTGCGCCTAGTGACCCATCGGCGGCGATGGTGTGACTATAGATGTGATCTTCATTGACAGACCCATCGAACATCGTTTGGCCATCCAGGGTGATTGCAAGGCTGACTCCTTCTGAACTGCCTATGTCACCGGATGCGTACAGCGTTGGGTCTAGCGTTAACGCACAATTCGTCTTATTGACAATAAAGTGCGTGATATTGTTCGAACCCACATTTTCTATATACAGATCGCCTTCCGCCTCCCGCGTGGCGGCAAGGTTGCTTGCAGTGTATGGGCCAGCTCCACCGATGCCATTGGTGGAGTAAGGACCAACGTGGGTGCTCGCGATCCCCGGGCCAATCATATAGCCTTCAGTAGAATTGGCGGCGGAGTTATCATTCACGTAAGCACAAATCTGCGACGCCAAGGCCGCGCCAGAGGTCGTTACTGCCAATGCGGCTGCAAACAGAATCTTCATCGTTTTGTTCATTTAGGTGATGCTCCCTTTTTGTTTGCCTTTCCCCAAGTAGCGGCGGATCATCGGACGCAACTAAGCGCACCAGAGCACGAGAAACCTACTCCGAGCCGACAACGACAACCGTCAACGGGGTATCCACACCGCCCATCAGTGGGAACTGGCCACTGCCGATAGGGGCCAGCGCGCCATTTGCGTGCGCCTGGAAAATTCCAATGCTGGGCGCGCCCTGGAAATTGGTGCGGGCGTCGCCGGTCACCACGTAGCCATGAACAATCTGCGCCTGTGCAATTTGGCCAGATTGATCCGAGCCGGCAATGCCATCAGAAACGATGGCCTTGTAGGTCAGCTTACAGCCCGGCTCGATTGAACCTATGGTCACCTGAGCAGAATAAGAGTTGCTGATATAGATCGCCGAGTTGTCCCAGCTCACCAGTATGCCTTCAGAATCTATACCGGGGCCCAAGGGGTTGTATTCCTTCGGAACCCCAAGTTTGCCGCCGGTCAGCGTCAACGTAGCAACTTCCGTCCCCCTGAAGTCCCCTTCGGCGGCATAAACGCATTCGCTAGCGGGATCAATCGACACTCCAGTGGGGGCTCCCACTGTGTCCTGGCAGTTTGGCGTTCCCAAGTGGTGGTCACTCGATATTGGGTATGCGCAAACCTGATGTATATCGATATAGTTAACCACCAGTGTGTTGCCGTCAGGGGCCACTTCGAAACCGTCTGGGGTGTCGGGAGTCGAGGCTTCCGTGAAGGTCCTGCCCAACGAGCCGTCGGCGGCGACGTTGTGGCTGTAGATGTGTTTGTCACCCGTCGCGCCTACGAATATCCGGCGGCCATCCGGCGTAATGGTCAGGCTGTCGCCATATAGCGCCGCAGTGTCGCCAGAGGGGTATAGGGTAGTATCCAGCGTCAGGGTACAGTCTGCCCTGTTAATGATGAAGTGCGTGATATTTTCCGAGGCTCCATCAGTCACGTAGAGATCGCCCTCCCGTGCTCGTGTGGCGCCCAGGCCGCCCGCGATGAACCCGCCACCAAGGCCGTTGCCATTGGTGGCGTAAGGACCAACATGGGCGGTTGCGTTGCTGGGACCGACCTTATAGCCCTCCACGAGGTTCGGGCCATCCACGTTATCGTTGACGTACGCGCAGATGTACGACGGCCCATTCCCTGCCATCGCCGCACCAGACGCCATGACTGCCAATGCGGCAGCCAACAGAATCTTCGTTGCTATGTTCATGGAATTGATGCTCCTATTGGCTTGCCTGTCCCAGGTATCGGCCGCTCAAATGGGGCGCCGGTTTAACGTGGGGGAAGCTCCAGTTACGGGACTGCGCCCTAGTCTCAATGAGCAATCGTGTAAGCCACTAGCACCGTAGTCCCAATCCGGCAGGCTGTCAATTGAAATGCAGCCGCGTTCGCTTTCGCTGGGGTGCTCAGGAGCTTTGGGAGGAGCGGTAAGAGCAAACCAATCCGAATCAACGATCACAACCGACTGCGGCTCCGCGCCGCTCATCAGCGGGAAACGGCCGCTGCCGATGGGGGTCAGCGTGCCGTCCCCCTTCGCGTCAAAGATTCCTATGCTGGGCGTGAGGCCGCTGGAGCCGGACTACCGCGAAATCGAAGCGCTGGAAAAATCGCCGCCGGTGCGCGGGGAACTCAATTTCGCCGGGCTCCCCAGCCTGTGGTCGCTCCTGGGAGAAATGATGCTGTACGGAGACTCGTTTCACGCGGCCCTGGCGCAGCTTCCGGCGCTGAGCGGAAAGCCGGCATATTTTGCTTCGACAGACTATCACCTGTATCTGGAATACCAGACGCCGAAAGGAAACCTGCTTTCGTACAGCACCGTGACCCTCAATCTGGCGTTTCTGGCGCAGTACCGAGCCAAAACTCTTCCCCCGGATATGGCTATCCGCAATCTGCCTTCCGCCGGTGGCCGCGACTCGATCATGCAGTACGTGAGCAAGCAGCGCGGCGATGCACCTTCCGCCAACAACGACTTTGATCGCGCGCATGGGCAATCAATGACTCACGCACAGCCACAAGCCTCGCGGCTTGCCGCACAGGCGCGCTAGCACTTCTCGGGTGCTCCTATGTGGTGGTATTGCGGGCTCGGGAACCTCTGCTATAGCCGCGACGTTGACCACCCGTCGCGCGAGGGACGCCCACGGGCGATCATTGACTACCTACTCGGGCTGACACAGCGCCTTAGGCCAGCTGGACTGCCCAGAAACCCCCTTTCTGGACCGGCTGAAATCGTAGGATTTTCGCTTGCCCAGAATTACGTTGCGGACTGTGTTCCGTAAAAATTGCGGATGACAAGTATCCCTGCTCGAATCGCAATGAGAACTAAGGGTTTGCTCTTGCCAGTCGGCGTGTGGCATCCTGCGACACTATGAGAACCCCTCCCCCTACCAATAATTGTATCCGCACGTGATAAGCTGCTCCGAGCTCACGGCGCTTTTGTGATTCAGGGCAATCTTGACCGCGGCCACGTCGCTGGACGGCGGGGTGACTGCAGGATCAAGGCAAGGTTCTCGCTCCTGACTGGAAGATTACCAGCCCCGAACCGCTAACAGCAATTGTTTCTATGCGGACGAGGTTTTTTGCAGGGACAGCTAAATGACAATCAACGAGTTAGGGTATCGAAGGCGATTCCACGGATCTAGACACTTTAATAAAACTAGACCCGCCACCGATGCATTCTCAATCAAACCGCAAGAACTGACGCTCTTTTTGGCAGCTGGCGTATGATGAGTTGGAGCGGAGAGAGTGACGCTTCCTACAAGAATTTAGGCCAGCGACGGATTGAATCGATCCGTTCGATGGGGAAGTTATGCATTTAGATTAGTGAAGGATGCACTTTCGGGGGCAATTAAAATGGTTGCAACCACGACGATTAAGCGCCGGGCGCAAGTCTCAAAGCAGGAGTTTCAAGATGAATATCTGGTGAAAAATCGCCCGGTCATCGTAACTGACGCCATCAGCCGGTGGGGATCGGAGAAAGTATGGACAGAGGAGTATTTAACAGAGAAATTCGGCGACCTGCTTGTCCAAGTTTATGACGACCTCTTTCATTTGGAAGATGTAACCACCTTACAAAGTTACTTTGATAATTACTGGAGGATTCCGCAAATCCCCGGAAAGCCGGTACCTTACGTTAGGTGGTATACGAAGTTAAAGGACGCTGACTTTGTTTGGGCGGATGATGTATTCAGTGAACTCGCTGACTATTGGACACTGCCGTATTTCCTTCCGGATTCAGGTTATCTCCTGCCGGCTCACCTTTCTCCAACGGTAACTCCGGTAGCCGATCCTTTTCCGGCGAAAGGCATTTTCATTTCCGCGGCGGGGGCGCGGACGAAGTTGCATAAAGACCCCTGGGGTAGCGACGCAATATTGTGTCAACTACACGGCGAGAAGCGCGTAATTATGTATCCTCCAAGCTGCGAAAAAGCGCTGACGCGCGGAGAGGAAGTGGTTGATATAGAACGGCCTGATTTGGACGTGTTTGAGGACTTTGACGATGTTACGCCGCAGTATGATGACGTGCTTAAGCCAGGAGAAATAATATTGGTTCCCGCCGGCTGGTACCACCATTTCTCTACACTAAGAAACAGCATTTCCCTAACCTGGAACTTTGTTCACACGCGCACGTGGCGACGATTTTTTAAATATCTCATTGAGGACAAGCCAGTTCAGGATTTGGAAGTACTTCGATAT
>PKXT01000344.1 GCA_003133505.1 Acidobacteriota bacterium | reverse complement strand
AGGCCAACTGCTTTCGGAGGAACAGGTTCTCAGCCGCCAAAGCAGTTGGGGAACGCGAGGACAGCGCTAGAAAGCAAAATATCTCGACACACAACTTGAGGGCTGCTGAGGCGATCCGCAGAAGAAAACACGACCGTTTTCGAAGCATGATGGAGGAATCATATCCGGCGGAACTGCCCAGGAGCGAGCCACAGCAGAGTGCGCGTCAACGCCTGACTCGTCAGCAATTTGCGGACTCGGACGGAATTTTTGCGTAGCACAGTGTTGCGAAGGATCGCTCGCCCAACCTCAATGGCTACGTCGAACGCGTTTACCCCGCCCACAACGAAGAATTTTTTGAGGTCGCTATGAATTCACATTCACTTACGCCAATGCATATTCCAATTTGAGGATTCCGTACGACCGCGTTCGCTCCTGTTTTGAGTAAGCCATTCAGTCATTGATAAATAGCCCGTGGCAACATGTGGCAACGCTCGTGCACTACAGGTAACTGCAATCGGTGTCAGTTCCCGGAAAAGGGATGTAGCCCACCGGGCAGGGATATTCATAACTCAAGAATGACGGCGCGCGCGTGAAACCATGCGCGCGAGTCGCAAAGGGAGATACAACCATGAAGGGAACGGCAATGCTAGGAGTGTCGATTCTCGCGCTTTCTCTGGCGGGAATTGGAAACGCGCAAACAGTAAAGTTCAAGACCGTGGATATTCCGGGTTCGGAGCAAACTGTGCTGGCGGGCCTGAATAATTCCAATGTGACGGTGGGCGACTATATCGATTCCTCCGGCGTACAGCATGGCATGATGATTCAAGGCACCTTGGTTACCAATATTGATGACCCAAATGGTGTGGGAACAACAGTATGCGAGGGCATAAACAGTTACGGCGTTATCGTCGGATTTTACGTCAATAGCAGCGGCGTGAGTGTGGGGTTCGTTTATAGGAACGGCACGTTCAGGGACGTTTTGCCGTTTGGATCCTCCAGCTCGGTGGTTGACACAATTAACGACAATGGCGCCTTTGCCGGCACCTACCTGGATGCAAATACCGGTGTCGAAAACGGATTCTATGGTCCCTCGGGCAACTTCGTCAGCATTTCCGTGTCCGGCAGCACAGCAACCGATTCAGTGGTAAATAATAATGCGGGCCTGCTGGTCATTACCTGGGTAGACTCGTCAGCCAACGAAGAGGCGTCCTTATACAATCCGCGGATACAGACCTTTACGACCATCAACGTTCCCGGCGCCACCAGCAGCTTTGGGGACTTCATCAACAACAAGAATCAGGTTGCTTATGCGTGGTTGGACGCCAGCGGGAATTTTCACGGGGCCGTCGGAAATCTGAGCGGGAAATTGACCACCTTCGATGACTCCGATAGGACCCAAACGTCACCGAGCGCAATCAACGACGCGGGTCTGATCGCAGGCCTCTTCCTTCCAACGGGAGACACACTGCCCCAGGGGTTCTTCGCCAGGAAGTAAGACGGCGAACCGAGGAGGCAAAAGGGGACGTGCGGCACGGCGGGCCGGCGTCCCCTTGTCTTAGATTCTTCCCTTCCGATCGCCAACCTCAAAGCGCAACTGAAAAGCATCGCTCACCATCCGAACATTCCTTACCGGGCGCCTCCGGTTGAAATATCAACTCAAGTGACATCCCGGGTCAAAGGCTGCGATGGGATTACTGATTACACTGGAAAAACCGAGCAAACCAATGCAGCGAGAAGCGGCCAGTGCTGGATTCTACGCATCCCCGTTCGGAAACACAAAGCATCCCCGCATTCAGATTTTGACGATTGAAGAATTATTGAGTGGGCAGCAAATTAACTGCCCGAAAACTGAAGCGAACGTCACCTTTAAGCGGGCGCGGCGCATAAGGCCAGCACCAGCAAGACCAGGGAAGCTACAATTTGATGGGTAAATCAACCAACCCTGACGGGATAAAATGGTGGTCGGAGGTGTCAGAAGTCCCGACGAACACTCCTGCATTGCATAGGGCACTTTTTGCACGAAGCTATTTTCTGGGGATGGAAAGAGGTGCGTCGTTGTGATTGAAGCATTCGTGGACGAAAGCGGAACGCATAGGGGTTCACCCATCCTTTCCGTTGGCCTCTTCGGAGGCACGCATGACAACTGGAAAATATTTCTCGATAAATGGGGAGACCGTTATTTCCATGCGAAGGAATCACCGAAATACTTCCCCAGATACTACTGCGACGGGTCGCCGGTCAAGGTGGCCAAATGCAGCATGTAATTGGCGGCAACATCAACCTGCGAGGCAAATTTCAAGCAGCCGCTGGAGTCGATCGTCATGGTTTCAACGTGGGAGTAGCCGCCGCCGTTAGGGGCGCCGGCGTTGCCCTCGGCTACCGCCAAGCTCGAACCATTCCCTGTGTTAGTGGCCACGCCGGCGTTACCGACCTGAAGCCAGGTGCTCCCGTAGCCGGTCAGAGGATAGTTAGCAACGTAACCACTGGTGCAATTTGTTGGCAATTGTTCGGTGACAGTGCGGCCGGAAACGTTTTCGGTCTGGACGTTGCCGGGAGCCCCGTTCCCGCCGCCGCCGCCCATGGTATAAATGGTGCCTCCATTCGGGCTTATGGTGAAATTGTTGGAGTTATAGGTGGTGGAGTCGAACGTGCCGGACAGGGTATCGCCGCTGAGCTTGCAAGTTGTCGAGTTGATGTTCCAAGCATCATAGTAAACCGTAGTTGTGTCACGGTCATCGGCGTAGAGGATGCCGTTGGCGACGCGGACTAGAGTGGGTTCCGCTCCATTGTTGGTGAAGCCTTTCGCTAAGTACTGGCCAACGATCTTCAACGAGTCCTTGGCATTGAACCACACCTACCTATCGAATGTAGACAATCCTCAACAGATGCAAGTGTTCGCAATTCAGATACAGGAGTACTATCCCCGGCTGCGTTCCGCCGTAAGAGACTTTTTCCAATTTGCCAACTTGTCTTATCTAGCGACCGCAGATTGGTTGATTCAGCGCATCGCAGAACTGACGCCAGTGTTGAATCAGCAATTTGAGTGGGACATAAGATCGCCCGATTACCCACAAAAGATGGCGGCAACAATAGGTAACCTGAACGCCCTGCTCAAAATTGCATGCGAGGCAGGGCGCAAGGACTTGTGGGAGACGCAAGAACCCAAGGCGAAGGCGAGAGCGGACACGTAAGGAACCTGTATCAAAAATATGAAAGGTCACTTGGAGCGATCCAGGTGGCCTTTTGTTTGTAGTCTAGTGACAGACGTGTTGTCGAACAACAATCCAAAGGGCGATCACAATATTGAGAACCCAAGCAGTCACAAAAACCTGCGTTATCCAGTCATGCCATTTTGCCAATACCCCCTTGATAGCTGTTTGCTCCATGACTGTGTGCTGACAAACCTTGTCGTGCAGTCCCCAAAGCGCCTCTATTTCCTGACATATCCTATACTTTTGATTTCTTGCTTCACGATTTATCTCATAGTTCCTTTGAGCGAAATACGTTAGAAAACAAGACGGAGCCGGGAGGCTTGCGCCGGCCGGCTCCGTTTTGGCAATGCTGCTGCGCTGAATCGCGCAGCGGCGGTGGTTAGTTGACGGTGATGTTCACGGGCTTGGAGGAGATCCCGTTGGCAACAACTTCCAGGGTGCCTGCGCCGATCGGCAAAGTCGCCGGGGCGTCAAACTCCGTGGAGACATGCTCTGTGCCAGTGGCGATACCCATGGTGCTGTGATTGTGTGTACGGCAATAGGTGACCACGGCGCCGACGGTGATGCGAACCAGCGGGAACGCGGTGGAGCATTGTGCGTCATCGCCGTAAGAGCAGCCGGAGGTCAGGCCGTTGAACTGGGTGCCCTTGATCACGTTATTCACCGAACCATGAGTAACCGTGGCGGGGAACTTCTTCACTACAGGCGCCCAGGCATGCTTCGACACTCCGGGATCCGTGTAAATATAGGCAGCGCCCGAGTTTGAGTTGAGAAGGTTGGTATACATGATTTGGCCGGTGGGAAGAACCAGCATGCGTCCGTTGTAGCACGCTTCGGTGTTGGCGCTCGGGGGCGCAGTTACTCCCGTCAAGCTTCCCGTTGTTGGGTTGAAATCAAAGAAGACGGTGGGAGTGCTGAAAATACCGGGGCTTGCGCCCACTAGCACGTCGCCATCGGGAAGAACCGCCGCCGGCCCATCCGCTACGCCAAGCTGTCCACCCTGATTAGGGAAGGTCGGCCCAGCCGCCCAGGTTCCCACGCTGTTTGCAATAGGGGTATAGATCGCGTTGGGGCCTGCGCCGCCGATATAGAAAACCGTGCCATTGGTGGGAAGAAGAAGGGCGGGGCCAATTTCTTCCTGGCCTTCGCCGCGGTTGATCAGATTCACGGGCGACATGCCGTCGCTGCTCCAGACGCCATTGACCCACCGTTCGCCATCGTTTCCAAAAGCAGTCGGTGTATCAACGGTCAGGACGGAGCCGTCGGCCAGCAAATTCCAGCCTTCTTCGTCGTTATTATTGTCCTTCTTGCCGGTGCCAGTGCTGGTCCAGAGAAGGGTTGTGGGGTCCAGAATAGCGTCCTGGTTGGCGACGGAATTGGCCATCATCATGGTGCCGTTCGGGAGCATAACGCTCTGGGCGTCGCCGATATTGGCAAAGAAGGTGGGCGCCGCGAGGGATGCCCAGGTATTGGCGACGGGATCATAAATCGCAGCCAGCTTGGTCCAGTCGGCGCTGAGGAAGTTGTATTCGCCGCCGGCGACGACCACGCTGCCATCGGACCGGACTTGGGAAGTGTGATACAAGGGCGAATAGCCGGAAGGCAGCGAAGCCACCTGGGTCCAGGTGCCGTTCACGTAGCTGCCGGTGCTGTCGGGGGCCAAAGCCCAATATTCGTCCACGCCAGAGCTGGGCGAATATTGCTGCACCAGGATTCTGCCGTCGGTAAGCTGCTCCATGTCATTGGGATTAAATGGCGCTGGATGGGTCAGCGCAACCCATGATTGCGCTTGAGCAATCGCCGGCAACGCCAGCAATGCCACGAGGGCGATTCCAAGGCCACGCCACCCGTATGATTTATTTCCTTTCATTATTTGTTTCCTCCAAGGGGTTCGGATGCGATTTGCAGCACCTGGACGCCGTATATTGAGATTGCGATTTGCGAGAATTCCAACCTAGCTGAGAGAGGCCAACTCGCTCGTAGAAATCTACTAGGGTGGGGATGGCAAAGTCAATGAAAAACCGCATGAACGGGCCTGCCAAATGTCATTTT
>PKXT01000126.1 GCA_003133505.1 Acidobacteriota bacterium | reverse complement strand
GCCGTCGCCGTTGAAGTCGCCCACGGCCACCGAACTGGGAGACCTTGAGGTTGCAAAGCTGACGGGCGGCCCAAAAGTCCCGTCGCCATTACCCAGAAGTATGTAAACCAGATTGTCGTCCTGGTCTGTCGTAACCAGATCCAGCTTGCCATCGCCATTGAAATCGCCCGTAGCTATCGCATAGTCGCTCCGCCCAGTTGGAAATGTTGGGGCCTCGAAAAAAAGTTTGCTGGGATCGAAAAGGTTAGACTTTCCTGCACCCCAAGACGGGACGAGCTGTGACAGGCCTCCTTTGTCCACTGGTGAACGGCCCGCCATCTGGCCGATTCGTGCCGCTCCGTTAAAGTTAGCGCCGAGCGGAATCCTCGCGGACATGGGCCCCGACCCGATAACGCCAAGACAGGCCATTGCGGAGAGCGCCAGCGGCTTAAACGAAATATGCCTCATAGCTAGTCTCCTTGCTCTTTGCCAAACCTTCCCTTCGGAAGCCAATCATGCCTCCCATCGTACACCGGTTGTCCTGCCAGCGATGTTGAGACAAGGCTACCGAGAACGTTCAAATAAGGCGTTGGCTTCCTGGTAGGAGATGGCGTGTTCGGCGATGGTGGCGAAGGTGCCGGAATCGAGAATCTCGCGAGCAATGCGCCGGGCCAGTCCCAGAGTGGCGCGCATGGGCGCGGAGCCCAGGCTCACGCGGCGGACNNACACCAAGCCGTTGCAATTCCGCGAAGGATGGCGAGCCCGGGACCGCGAGAACATTTAGCGGGCCATGTACTTCGCGGACGAGCTTGCCAATCACGTCAGCGTTAGTTACGCCGGGAATAAAGACGCAGTCCGCGCCCGCCTCCAGATAAGTGTTGGCGCGGCGCACGGCCTCGCCAAACCATGAGCTTGGCTCGCCCTGCTGGGAGAAATACACATCGGTCCGCGCGTTCAGCACCAGGGGCACGCCGGCGGCGGAGGCAGATTCGCGAATGGCTTTGATTCGTTCGGCCTGTAAAGAGGGATCGGTTAGCTGCGTTTCGCGGAAGGCGTCTTCGAAATTCATGCCCACCGCGCCAGCTTGAATCACAGCCCGCGCCGTTTGCGCGGCATCCTCGGCGGAGGGCCCATAGCCGCCCTCCACATCCGCCGTCACGGGAACGGAGACGACGGCGGCTATCCGCCGCACGGCTTCGATCATCATTTCGCGCGGGATGAATTCTCCGTCGGCATATCCCAGCGAATTAGCGATACCCGCGCTCGTGGTGGCGATGGCGGGAAATCCCGCCTGCTCAAAAATCCGCGCGCTGGCGGCATCCCATGCGTTGCAGAGAACTAAAATCTTCTGGCCGCGGTGCAGCTCCCGCAACTTTTCCGCGCGAATTTTCTGTAGGCCTACATCCATTTTGTGTTCATCCTGTTCGCATTGAAAACTATTGCGTTTGCACTGTCGCGGGAGTCGCAGCGGTGGGCCGGTGAGAATATTCTTCGTAGAGCTGCTGCTGGCGATTGTCCATGCTGGTCAACCGGCCCTTGATGAAGAGATACTTCACCTGGGTCCGGATCTCCAGCGGGTCGCCATTGGTAACGATTAGGTTTCCAAGTTTTCCGACTTCGATCGTGCCGAATTGCCCATCCAGGCCCAGCATTTTCGCGGCGTTACTTGTGACGGCGCGCAACGCTTCGTCGTGGGAAAGCCCGTAGCCAACCGCCGTGCCAGCCTGTTGTGCCAGGCGCCGCGAAAAAGCGGTGTCGAAACTGGCAAAGGCAATCGGAATGCCAGCCGCCACCAGTTCCGACGGCTGGGTCATCGGCTTGTCGTAGGGATCGTCTTCCTGTGGCGGCACGCTCAACGTTGGCCCCAATATCACTGGAATGCCATCCATTTGCAGAAGGTCCTTCTCCTTCCACGCCTCCGCGCCACCCGCCAGAATGACCTTCAGATGGTGCGCCACGCAGAAATTGACGCCGCTACGAATAGCACGCTTGTCATTGGCAACCAGCAGCACCGGCAGACGCCCCTCCACCACCGGAATCATCGCCTCAAGCGCCAAATCGCGCGCATAGTTCGCTGGAGAACCATTCTTTTTCGCCTCCGCGTAGTGCCGCGCCTGGTCCAAATAGTCACTGAGCGCGNNTCAGACGACTTCGTTTCGATACTGGGCCAGATTAAGGTCATCGCCGCCGAGCGTTCAATCTGCATGTCGGCCATCGTCCAGCCGGAAAGGTTCATAGCCACGGCCTGCCCGCCAAGAATGTTGCCGCCACCACCGGTGAAGAATCCTCCCGTTCCAGGCACGGCGAGCACTTCGGTAATGCCAGCGGCGCGTGTAATGGCAATGTGTGCGCTTGCGGGATTTACCGCGGTCGCGGCCTGCAACTCGGGACGGAAATCGCCCAAGTCTGACACGTCCACAGTGCCGCGAATCGAGGCAATTTCTTCCAGTCCAATTTGCGTAACTGGATCGAAAAAACCGGGATAAACTTCCAGCCCCTTCGCGTCAATTACCTGCGCATTCGCCGGGACTTGAACTTCCGCGCCGACGGCCACGATCTTGCCATCCCGCAGCAGCACTGTAGCCCCTTCGAGGGGTGGGCCGGCCAGGGTGTAAACCTTTGCGCCAACAATCGCGGTTGCGGCCGGCGTTGGTTGCCCAGCGTTCTGGGCGTAGAGCGCATTAGCTAGAATCGAAGCCATCAGCATCAGTAAAGCAAAAGCCGCGCCCGGAACCTTAGAACGATTAGCCCGCATGTGTGTCGCACGAGTGAAGGGTTTCATTGAGCGTCTCCCGTCGCACCGATTTCGACTTGAGGTGGCTTGGTATCAGTGTCCGGCTTTGGCGCCTTGTCTTCTTCCCTCTTGGCCTCGTTTTTCGCGTCTTCCTCGGCTTTCTTCTCCTTGTCGAGGAGGTCTTTGCGTTCCTTTTCGATGGCCGCGCGCGCGGAAATATCCTTTTCGCGATCGAAATATACCTGACCGTCGATCAGGGTCTTCTGCACGACAGCGTACACGCTTAGAGGATCAGCATTGTAAATCGCCAGATCGGCATCCTTGCCTGTTTCAATGGACCCAACGCGATTGTCGATCCCCAATTGAATCGCTGGATTCAACGTGACCAGCTTGAGCGCCTCGGTTTCGTTAAGGCCGCCGAATTTGATGCTCTTCGCGGCTTCCTGATTCAGATGCCGGGCTTCTTCGGCATCGTCGGAATTTACCGAGACAATCACGCCGTGTTGCGTCATCATTGCGGCGTTGTAGGGGATCGCGTCATAGGCCTCCACTTTGTAAGCCCACCAGTCGGAAAATGTTGATCCACCCGCGCCACTCGCGGCAATCTCATCCGCTATTTTGTAGCCTTCCAGGACGTGCTGGAATGTGCGCACCTTGAATCCAAACTCGTTGCCCACGCGTATCAGCATCAGAATTTCATCCGCGCGATAGGAGTGCGCGTGCACATACCGCTTGCCTTCCATCACCTCTACCAGCGGTTCCAGCTTTTCGTCGCGTTTCGGAGGGATCAAGTTTTTCTCGCCGGCGGCTCTTTTCAGGTTGTACTGATCCCACTTCTTTTTATACTCCTGCGCGCCGGTGAAAGCCTGGCGAATCACATCCTCCACGCCCATGCGCGTGGCAGGGTAACGCGGCGGAATACCCGGGGGCGCATCGAAATTCGCATGGGTGGGGTTTTCGCCCAGCGCAAATTTGATTCCCGGCAACGCGCCTTCAAAAGGCAGCTCGCTCGCGGGCTTGCCCCAGCGCAGCTTGATAACCACCGTTTGGCCGCCAATGGGATTGGCGCTCCCGTGGAGAATGTTCGCCGCCGTCACACCGCCAGCCAAATCGAGGTAAACACTGGGATCTTCGGGATTCAGCACATCCTTAATGTTCACCATTGACGAAACGGCCACGCTCCCTTCGTTCACATCACCATCGATAGCAATGTGGGAGTGACAATCAATAATTCCCGGCATCACCCACTGGCCGCTGGCGTCAATCACCTTCGCGTTGGCTGGCGCTTTTAGATTTGTGCCCACCTCCGCGATTTTTCCATCGCGAATCAGGATGGAGCCGTGCTCAATCGTTCCATTCGTAATCGTCAGGATCGTCGCATTCTTGATTAAAGTGACTTGCGCATCTTTAGGCTCGACTCCACTCGACCGAGCGCCGGATGCGCCGATTTCTGGCGAGCCGCCCAACCATGCGGCCACAACGATCAATGCGAAAACCGGCAGGCCATTTACCAGTCGGCATTTATACATTCCGCGCTTCATCGGCCTCCCTCCCACGTGCCTTCCGCTACCTCGGAAATATTCGGTTTTTCGCTCACATTATCATTGGGAGTGACCGTTGGCTTTTTGCCCGGCCTTGTCGCCGGGTGGTCATCGGTAGTAACGGGCGGCGTAATGGCAGATGGTCCTGCCGGTTTCTTTACGGATTTTGCTGGCGCGGCTTTCCGCGGTTTGGCGGTTGCCTTCTCCGCTGGTTTCGCGGCTGGTTTTTCATCTTTCGGAGGCTCATGAACTTCAAACCGCTTGCCATCAACAAACACCATCTTCACTTTCGTTTTGTCGCTGAAAAAATCGCCATCGGTCACCACAAGGTTGGCGATTTTCCCCTTCTCAACGCTGCCCATTCGGTCGGCTACACCGAAAATTCGCGCCGCGTTCAGGGTCAGCGCATTCAAGGCCGCGTCTTCACTCAGGCCCGCATCAGTGGCCCTCTTCAGCGCCTTCTGTATATCCTTTGGGCCTTCCAGTCCACCGGACGAAAATGCGAACATCACATTTGCCCGCGTAAACGCCGCTGGAGTTCCCGGCGCTCGCTCCCGAAACCGCAACTCACGCAGGGGAGTTTCCTCCTCGGGGTCAGCGTCTTTGGACTTCTCCGGCCATTTCAGGCTGACTATTACCGGCACATGCCGCTCGCCAATTTCCGCCGCAACGGCGTAACCCTGTTGGCCGCCTTCGATTGCCGCGGCTAAACGCCATTCGCCGATGAGCCGCAGCGCGCGCAATATCTGAATCTGGTTGTTGGCTGGAACCAGGAACAGTTCACGTCGCGCGATTGCTTCGGCCATTACCTGCCCTGTGCGGTCATAAACCGGCCGCTCCACGCCCTGGGGATGCGCATTGTAAATCGGCGTCGCTTGCTCTTTCCATTGCGTGTCCCACATGACCTGACGCACGTAGGCAATCGCCCCCATCAGGGAGCCCGGAAAGCTGATAAATCCGCCAGTGGGTTTGAACGAAAGATCCATCGCTGCCTGGGGTAGCACGGCCATTTCGCCCGGGCGTCCGCCACTTAGATCCATAAGCGAGCTCTGTCCGGGAATCATTCCACCCGTTGGCGAACTGAGAACCGTGGTAAACCCCGCGTCACGCCATTTTTCAATTCTCTTATCATCGGAGTTGAACTCATCCGCTGCCACGCGCCACGGAGTTGTTCCCGGGCGGTCCTCCGGTCCCATCGAGATTTTGGCCGGCGAGGTGCTATGGGCGCCGTCGCCCGCGCCGGTCGCTGCGTCTTTCGGCTTGTCCTCACCAAAACCAATATCTGTCCCCGCATCAATCATTCCGGGATAAACGCTTAGGCCCTTGCCGTCAATTACCAGCGCTTCGGGAGGAATGTTTCCATCCTCGTCTCTTGCGCCAGCCGACGCGCCAACATACTGAATTAACCCGTCCGCAATCACTACCGTGCCGTTATCCAGCGGCGGCGCGGAAACCCGATAGATTTTTACTCCGCGAATCGCGAAGTAGCGCGGCTCGTCCGCGCTCGCTACCCGTGTCGCGTGCGGCGAAACGCCAATCGCTAGTGCGGCCGCCAGCGCTGCCCCGACAATCCACATCGCACTTTTTCGTTTCATTCCGCCCTCATCCTCAGCAATTAGAACTCACCAAAAGGCATGGTGCTTATCCTATGACGCGCTGCCTTTCAACGCATCTTTTTAATAGTACGAATTAATTTCGCAGCGGCTTGCCAGTCTTTAGGGTGTGGGCGATGCGCTCCTGGGTTTGCTTTTCGCCACACAGGCTGACGAAGGCTTCCCGCTCCACATCCAAAATGTATTGCTCGGAAACATCCTGTGGCGAGGAGAGCGGCCCACCGGCCATCACACCAGCGAGCTTTCGCGCTACCAGCGCATCATAATCGCTGATGTATTCGCCGCGCAGCAGTTGATGAATACCCAGTTTCGCCGTGGCGATAAACGATTCGCCCAACACCCGAATCGGCCCCGAAATTGGCGGGAAGTATCCGGCGCGCGCCATAGTTAGCGCCCTCTGCTTGGCGTCGGCGATCAATCGTTCACGGTTCATGCTGATGACATCCGTTGGACGCAGGAAACCGAGCCCGCGCGCTTCCTCGGCGCTGGTGGAAACCTTCGCCGTCGCCAGCGTTTCAAAGATGGCGCGCGTGGCGTGAAGTAATCCCATTTCGTCGCCGGTGGACGTGCGCTCGTTGGCGCGAATCAGCATCTCTTTGGTACCGCCGCCAGCCGGGATCAGGCCCACGCCGGTTTCCACCTGCCCGATGTATGCTTCGGCTGCCGCATGGACGCGCGCCCCATGCAACACGATTTCGCATCCGCCACCCAGCGCCATTCCCTGTGGAGCGACGACCACGGGTTTGGGAGAATATTTGATGGCCATGTTCACGTTCTGAAATTGCCGTACGGCCAGATCAATTTCATCCCATTCCTGTTCCTGTGCGCTGATTAGCAGCAGCATCAGGTTCGCGCCAACCGAAAAATTCTCCGCCTGATTGGCGATCACCATGGCGTCGAAATCCGCGGTGAGGCGCCGCAAACCCGNNGTTCATCTTGGAATGAAATTCGCAGCAGACCACCCCATCACCCAGGTCAATCAGACTCGCGCCGGCGTTCGTTTCCACCCCACAACCCCGCTCGTGTAGCGTTCGCAGAATGATGCCGCCTTCCTGCTCTACTGCAGCCTTGCGCGGCGCGCTGGCAGGATCGAAATATGTTGTTGTCCCGTGGGCCGAATTGTAGAATGTGTCTTGCCCCGATTTTAATAGC
>PKXT01000294.1 GCA_003133505.1 Acidobacteriota bacterium | reverse complement strand
TTCCTGCGTGATGGTCCTCGGGTTGGTGGATAGATACCAGATTGGAATCCTACGAATGGAACTGGATGAACTTCAGATGGAGGCGGAAACCCGCAGATTGCATTCGCCGGAAAATGGCAGCGAAGAAATTGGCGGCGCGTCCGCCATGCGAGGCTCGTTGTGAACGATTTTCGTTTTCTGTTCGCGGCTTGGATGGCTGTCTGGGCCGTATTTTTCGTTTATGAAATCAGTGTTGGGAGGCGAATCGGCCGCCTGAGGGCTGAGGTTGAAGAACTAAAGCAAAGGCTGCGCCGCAAGTGATTCGCGGCGATTTGTTGTGCTGCTCCTCCATACTTCGGCTGTCTTGGCGCAGTGGCCGTTGAACCGTCTCGATACCCTTTTTAGTTTGCTAAGAGATCTGGAGATTTGTAGTGCGAAAGAAAATTGGAGTGGTTCTTTTTCAGCTTGGTGGACCGGACCACCCCGAGGCTGTTGAGCCATTTCTCTACAATCTGTTTTGCGATCCCGACATTATCAATTTCCCGCTGGCGTTCCTGGCCCGCAAGCCGCTGGCCAAGCTGATTTCTTCAACGCGGGCGCGCGTCGTCTCCGAGCACTATCAGGCCATCGGCGGGGCATCTCCGATCCGTGCCCTTACCGGGCAGCAAGCTCGCGCGCTGGGAGATAGCCTGCAGCCGTTTGCCGATGTCACGGTAGTGGTGGCGATGCGCTACTGGCATCCCTCCACCGAGGAAGCCATTGCGGAACTGAAAGAAATTGCATTCGATGGACTGATTCTGCTGCCGCTTTACCCGCAGTATTCCTTCGCGACCACGCGGAGCAGCTTGAAGGAATGGAACCGGCTTTACTCTTCCGCTGGCGTCCCGATTCACACCATTGAAAAGTTCTACGATCATCCCTCGTACATTGCGGCGATCGTGGAGCGAATTGAGCAGGCGTTAGCGGGCGTCATACGTCGCGATGAATTGTTTTTTGTATTCAGCGCCCACGGCTTGCCGCTGGCCCTAATCGAAAAGGGCGACCCATACCAGCGCCAAGTGGAAGAAACCGTACGACTGATCCGCGAGAAAGGGAAGTGGCCCAATCCTCACGTGCTGTGTTATCAGAGCCGGGTAGGCCCTCAAGAATGGCTGGCTCCCTCCCTGACTGATACGATTCCCAGGCTGGCCGGGGAAAAAGTCCGGCGCGTGCTGGTGATTCCGCTGTCCTTCGTTACCGAACACATTGAGACCCTGCATGAAATCGATATCGAGGCCCGCGAACAGGCCGAATCGTTGGGTGTGGAGGAGTTCCGCATGATGCCCGCGCTGAACGATTCGCCGTTATTTATCAGCGCCCTAACGGATTTGGTTCTCCGCGCTGCCAGTCTTCAGGTTTAGCATTTTCGCTGTCTTCCGATTGATTCCTGAAGGCTCGCGGGGCAGCGTTCTCCGTCGTGGGTGTGAAAACTTTCTTTCCTGTTTTTGTCACTAACACTTGACAGTTCGCGGCGTGCATCATATAAACAGGAGTTTCGGACGCGTGATTGTTACTTAGGCGAACCGCGCCGGCAAATATTTTATGGCGGACCCAACAGCATCGAAACCCGCTGCGGCAGCCCCCGCAGCGAGCGCAACTCCGGCAGCCAAGAAGCAGCAGCCCGCGAGTAAGCCGGGCGAGGTCGTTAATAAATCCCGCCGTGGCCTGATCTGGGCATGCATCTGGGGCTATCTGGGAATTAACTTTCTGATGTTCCTCCGGTTTTTCTTCCCTCGCGCGCTCTACGAACCAAACACCGTTTTTAATATCGGATATCCCGCTGATTTCGCGATGGGGATTGATCAGCGTTATCTGATGACCAACCGCGTATGGGTGATTCGCGAACCGGACCGCCTATTTGTGATTTACGCGCGCTGCACCCATTTGGGTTGCACGCCGGAATGGAAATCGGCGGAGAACAAGTTCAAGTGCCCGTGTCATGGCAGTGGTTATGACAGTGAAGGCATTAATTTCGAGGGGCCCGCGCCCCGTCCGATGGATCGCGCGTTTATATCGCTCGACCCCACCGGCAAAATCATTGTGGATAGCAGCCGCTTGTTTATTGACGACGCGCGCGCGGGCGTCAACCATTTCAACGATCCCGGGGCATTCCTTAGCGTCTGAAATTTCGGACGCGGGTTCGTCTCCCTAAGGGGCTTTTGAATGCCGGAAGAAAACGGAGGTAATGGGCGAAAGACCGGCCTCCTCGACGTCGCTCAGGAAAAGGCCAAAGTCCTGAAGGACACAGTTCAGGAAAAAGCCAAGCAGCAGATTGAGGAGCTGAAGCAGCCGGAGAAAACTCAGCTTTACAGGTCTGTATTCCGGGTTAAGCATGAGGACGAGCCGCGCAGCCGCTCCCTCGGCGTTCTTTCCAACGTTTTTTTTCACCTGCATCCCGCCAAGGTCAATCGCGACGCCACCCGTTACAGCTTCACCTGGGGAATGGGAGGCATCACCTTTTACCTCTTCCTGGTCCTCACTTTTACCGGCGTGCTACTGATGTTCTATTACCACCCCAGCAAGGTGCAGGCGTTTCGCGACGTACTCTATCTGGAGCACGACGTTCCCTTCGGAAAAATTCTGCGCAATATGCATCGCTGGGCCGCGCACATGATGGTCATTGCGGTTTGGCTGCACATGTTTCGCGTATTCCTCACCGGTTCTTACAAACGTCCGCGTGAATTCAACTGGTGCGTCGGCGTACTGCTGATGGTGCTTACCCTGCTGCTTTCGTTCACCGGTTATCTGTTGCCTGACGACCAGCTTGGTTTCTGGGCCGTGACTGTGGGCACCAACATGGCGCGAGCTACGCCATTGCTCGGGAACGAAGGGCCTTTCGGCGCCCTGATGGGAATGACTCCCTATAACGACGTGCGCTTTGCCCTATTGGGCGGCTCCATTGTGGACGCCAACGCGCTGCTGAGGGCTTACATCTGGCACTGCATAGCCATCCCGTTGATCGCCGCTATCTTCATGGGTGTGCATTTCTGGCGCGTTCGCAAGGACGGCGGCATCTCGGGACCCGCGCCGGTGATGTTGGAATCTGAAATCAAGGAAGAGAAAGGAGTGCGCCCGGTGATTTTGAGGCCGAGCGGCGTGGATCAGTGGGCCAAGTAAAGAGAGGGTGAGCTAGGCATGTTTGGCGACTGGCATCAGCTCTGGGAAATTGCTTCCGCACCGGACAACGTCCCCATTGTGGCGATGCTGTTCCTGATCCCGTTCTACACCTGGTACGCCATGCGCCAGGCTTTTGCCAACGACCGCCTGATCGCACAACTGGAATCCGACCCGCAACTGGCCAAGACCAAGCACCGCAAGACTTATCCGTGGGACCCCAAATGGGACCGCGAAGTTCATACCTGGCCTTACCTGATGCGCATGGAATTTTTGGTGGCCATCATCATCACCATTATTTTGATGGTGTGGTCGCTCACGCTAAACGCCCCGCTGGAAGAACCCTCCAATCCCAACGTGACAATGAATCCGGCCAAGGCTCCGTGGTATTTCCTGGGGCTGCAGGAGATGCTGCNNTCTATTTCGATCCATGGATCGCCGGCGTGATCATGCCGACGCTGATTATTGTGGGGCTGATGGTGGTGCCATATATAGATGTGAATCCGCTGGGCAATGGTTACTACACTTATAAGCAGCGCAAATTTTCCATCTGGACTTTTCTTTTTGGTTTCCTCGGCCTGTGGGTAATGATGATCGCGATCGGCACGTTTATTCGAGGCCCTGGTTGGATGTGGTTCTGGCCAACGCAAACGTGGGACGCCCAGCGCATTGAATACACAGTAAACCGGAATCTCGATCAGGTTTTCGGCATCAATGGGTCGTGGATGGCCCATACCCCAGGCGTCTCCGCAGCATACGCTCCAATCCTGGCGCGTATGATTTTCGGGATTTTTCCTATTATCCTGTTTTTCATTGTCGCCGCATNNGCATCGCATCTGCGTCAGCTCGGAATTCAGCCGCAAGATGTACAAGCGGATGAGCCTTGTCCAGCTCGTTACTATGTATACGTTTCTGGTCTTGATGCTTTCGTTGCCGGTGAAAATACTGCTTCGCTTGGTGTTCAATATTAAATATATCTGGGTGACCCCTTGGTTCAGCGTGTGAGCATTTCCGGCGCCCATCTCCGTCCTGGGAACGCTTCCCGCTTAAAAATTCTGCCGGCCAAACCGCCGCGCGGAGAGGACAATCTCGTGAGGACACAGGTCGTATTCCCGCAATTTGCGGCGGAGGCGGGGAATGCCTGAAATTCCTCCCGAAGTTCCTCCGAAAATCCCGACAGCATTGCCCGCGAAAGATGAGCCGGTACGGGAGGATCCCGTCATTACCCACTCCTATGCCGGATGGCTGCTGGTTTCGAGCTTCCTGCTGCTTGTGACCGTGGGCTGGTCTTTGTATGCGGAGTTTTTCGGCCTGCGCCCCTGGCGTGATTATCAGAGAAGATTTGGAGATGCTTATACCAAATACCTGAAAGGCCAGATTAAGGACCAACGGAAGCTGGAAGATCAGGTTTACGCGTCCGCCGATTATAAAAAGTTGAAAGGTATCGCCGACCAGGCCGCGCAAGCCACGGCTGCGCAGGATCGCTCCATAGCGGAACAAATTGCCATGGTGGATGATCAGCGCGCTGCTATTGCCGATGCCTTTAGAGATTCTCGTGGACGCGTTGGTTCGCTGATTTATCAATACCAGGAAGTCCCCGTCAGTGATAAGTCCGAAAAGCAGTCACGATTAGAGAAGCTCAACACGGCGCGGAAGCTTGTTTACAAAGTCGACTGGCCGTTGGGTGGCGGAAGGGTGCAGTCCGATAAGGAGTTTAACTACGATTCGCTGACCTCGACATTTACAGGACTGATTGCCCAGCGCGCGCGGCTGGTTGAGCAGCGCGGCGAAATTGATAAGCCGGCTCACGATGCCCAGGCGGCCCTCGCCGATTACGTCTCAACTCATCTGGTGGGTTTGAGTTCCGCTACGCTCGATGGATTGCTGCACAGCGCTGAGAATCTGAACGTGACCTTGCGCCAGGTCAATGTAAACCCCACTGGCGCGCAAATTAACTGGGTGGGCGGCGCCGGGCTGGTGGATCGCTGCCAATCCTGCCATGTGGGAACTGACCCTGCGCTTGTACCCGCGGGGATGGTGTTAACTAAAGCTGATTTGGGGATGGCCAAGAGTCACGATGTACCATTCACCAGCCATCCCGACGCGGAGCTTTTAGCGGACCATCCGCTGGAGAAATTCGGGTGCTCGCCCTGCCATGGCGGCAACGGCCGAGCGTTGGATTCGGTGGAAAAAGCGCACGGACGTTATGAGCACTGGCTGTGGCCGCTTTTTTACCCGGAAAATTACAATGCCGGATGCCAGCAATGCCATGCGTCGGACATGGTCACCGAACATGGCGATGTGATTAATGAAGGGCGCCAACTCTACCGCCAGCGCGGCTGCATTGGCTGCCACCGTTATCAGGGCTTCGACAATCAAGACGAGCAATTGATCAACGCCCGCCAGGAGCTGCATCAACTGGCCACCCAGAAAACCCAGAACGAACTGGAAATTCCCCGCCTGCAGAAGCGCGGAGATCAAGCTCCTGACAATGTCACCGCTCAAAGGCTATATGCCGAAGCGACCGACCTGACCGTCACGGACAGCCGTATGGATGGCCAGCTTGAGCAACTTTTGGATCACACACATAATCTTTTGCAGGAAGTTAAGAAAGTTGGTCCGGACCTGAAAGAGGTCCGTATGAAGCTAAACAAAGATTGGATTCCGTACTGGATTGGCTATACCCATGAGTTCCGCCCGACCACCAAGATGCCACAGTTCCGGTTATCGCAGGATCAAATTCAGGCCATTGCTGCGTTTATCTGGCAATCTGGCTTGACTGGGCCGCCTCTCGATGCACAGAATCCCGGCGACGCCGGCCACGGAAAACAACTATTCGAATCGCGTGGCTGCCTGGCGTGCCATTCGATTGGTGAGGGCGCGGCATTGATGGGAGGTAACTTCGCCGCCAATTTGAGTCGTGTGGCTGAAAAGGAAAACTACAATTATCTGGTGCGCTGGATCCACGACCCCCGTCAGCGCACGCGACCGTATTGTCCATTGGAAAAGCGCGATATAGGCCCCGAAGACTACGCCAAGCACAATCTTCCTTATGTTTTTGATTTGGATCACTCGCGCTGTCCCAACGACGGCACGGAACTTGAGGTGCAACAGCCGACGGTAATGCCCAGCCTCCGCCTGACCATGGACGATTCGCGCGATATCGCCAGCTACCTGATGACCCAAAAGCATTCCGGCATGACATATGCGTCCGCGGATTACATGGATAACCCCGCGCTCGCTGTGACGGGCAAGGCGCTAGTAAGAAATTTTGGCTGCGCAAGCTGCCACGAAATCAGCGGTATGGAAGATGAGGGCCGCATTGGTACGGAACTGACCAATGAGGGCAGCAAGCCCGTGGAGCGGCTGGATTTTGCGCTTTATACCACTGATGCAAAGCGCGGTATTTTGCCAGATGGAAAGGAATCACCGCGCGGTCCGTGGTATGACTCAAAGGGATTCTTCGATCAGAAACTCGCCAATCCGGCAATTTATGATCAGGGCAAATTCCATTCGGACCCGCTCGAAGCATTGCGTATGCCCATGCCCAGCCTTCACTCCAAGGAAGAGCGCGACGCTGTGGTCACTTTTCTTCTTGGCAGCGTAGACCCCAGCCTTCCATCGCAATACATGTATCAGCCTACCGATCGCCGCAAAGCGATTCAGGACGGCTGGTGGATCGTCACGAAATACAATTGCATTGGCTGCCACCAGATTGATATTGGGCAGAAGTCCGTGATGATGACACTCCCGATGTATCAGGGCGACGCCAAGGCTAATTTGCCTCCGGTGCTCACCAGCGAAGGCGCGCGTGTAAACCCTGATTGGTTAAAAGGATTCCTTGCCAATCCGTCACTTAGCGCGACCGACACCAATCGCAACGGCGTGCGCCAGTATTTGCAGGTGCGCATGCCAACGTTTTATCTTTCCAACGACGAGATTCGCAAACTGGTGCTTTTCTTTGAGGCGTCCTCGGCGCAGGCTCAACCCTATATCGCTCCGCAGGTGCCCTCGCTTACGACAGAGGAAACCGCCATGGCTCGCAGCCTGTTTACGAATCCCGCTGCACCTTGCCTGAAATGCCACATGGACGGAAATCCAGCCCATGACCTCTCAGCCTCGGCGCCCAACTTTCTTCTAGCGCGTGACCGGCTGCGTCTGCCATGGACGGAGCGTTGGGTGGTGGAACCGGCCAGCATTATTCCCGGCACCGCTATGCCTTCGGGTCTTTTCCGCCGGGAGAATGGCCGGTGGGTTTTCAATGGGCCTTTGCCGCCAGCCTTGCAACAATATCCAGGAGATCATGCCGATCTGCTGGTACGTTATATGTTCCAGATGACTCCACAGGAGCAGGCTGCGCTAGTGGGGAAGACTCCCGCTCCGCCACGCGGCACAGCAGCCCATGGAGCCGCCGCTGGGGGCAAATAAGCCATTGCGTCTGGTGAGTGCGTGTGTCACGATGGCCGACGTGCCAATACGAACAGTTATGACCGATTTTCGATACAGGAGGAATTACCCCGAATGATTCGTAGCAAGATGCTATTAGTTTCAGGAATTGCGCTTTTGCTCGTGCTAGGAGGATGCAGCAAGAAAACCGAGGACGAAGGAACGGAAACCAAGGAAGCTACATCTTCCGCGCCCGCCACGCCTATTGACATGTCCACTGTGGGAGACGTCAGTGGCAAGATTACTCTTAATGGGACAGCGCCCACGCTCAAGCCAATTAATATGAGCGCGGAGCCCTATTGTTCGAAAGCCCATCCGACGCCTGTTACACCGCAGGATGTGGTGGTCGGCTCCGGCGGCGCGCTGCAAAACGTCGTTGTCTATGTGAAGGATGGTTTGGGAGACCGCACATTCGATGTGCCCAAGGACTCCGTGCAGCTCCAGCAAAAGGGCTGCATGTATGAGCCTCACGTGGTTGCGCTGATGGCCGGGCAGACATTGCAGGTAGTGAACGCCGATCAAACCACCCACAATATACATCCGATCCCCAAGGACAATCGCGAATGGAACAAGTCGCAGCCGCCAGGTGCTTCGCCGATTGAAGATACTTTTGCTCGCGCCGAGGTATCCATTCCCGTCAAGTGCAACGTCCACCCTTGGATGAAGAGCTACATCGCCGTCTTCAAGCAGCCCTACTTCGTGGTTACCGGTGCGGATGGTTCCTTCGACTTGAAGAATCTACCCCCGGGCACCTACACAATTGAAGCCTGGCAGGAAAAGTATGGCACCGTGGATCAGCAGGTGACCGTTGGCGCGAAGGAATTGAAGACCGTCAACCTTACGTTTAACGCCGCTGCATCGGGCGATTAACGCGGGAACGAGGAAAATTCGGTTTTCCTCTGAAGTCGTTCTGATCTGAGCGAAGAATCCGCTTTTCTCTGAATGATCCATAAATGGCGGGCAGGCACGGCTGACGTCTCGCAAGTGTCTGCCCTTTTTTTCGCTTGAAATACACTTAATGTTCGCAGCGGGATCAATTGATTTTAGGTAGAATATGGGCATGAATCGCGCGCTGAACCGATTTGCGGTTCTCACCACCGGTTGTACGTTCCTGCTTCTTATAGCTGGCGCGCTGGTTACCGGCAACGATGCCGCCGACTCCGTTCCCGATTGGCCGCTCGCCTACCATCGAATCATTCCCCCACTGACTGGGGGCATCCGCTTTGAATTTGCGCACCGGGCAGTGGCCGGCGTCGTCGCGACCCTCACCCTCGTTCTTGCTGTCTGGATCGCCCGTCGCGAGCGCCGCCGCTGGGTTCGAAATGTGGGATGGACTGCGCTCGGGCTGGTCGTGGCCCAAGCGCTTCTCGGGGCCTTGCGCGTGCTGAAGGGAGATCCGGCGGTGACCGCGACATCCCACGCCACGCTGGCGCAGCTGTTTTTTGTCTCGCTAATCTGCCTCACAGTTTTTACCGGGGAATGGTGGCAAAGCCATCAGCCAGTGCTTCGCGATGCGGGGTCGCCTTCACTTCGCGCGCTGGCTCTCACGACGTCGGTAATTATTGTCATCCAAACGATTCTAGGCGCGGGATACCGGCACGGCGCATTTGGTATTTGGCCTCATCTCGTGGGAGCGGGGGCCGTGACCGCCGCGGTAATAGTAGTGGCGCGTAATGCGCGTGTTCGTTTCGGCGAAGTAAAGTCCCTCCGCCGCTCGGTAATTTTTGTGCACGCCTTCTTTGGTCTGCAAATCGTCCTGGGTGGCGCGGCCTGGTGGGCAGTCCAGGCCCAGCAGCGCGCCCCACAACCCCTGCCACTGCTTGTTGGCATCACTGTGGCCCATGTCCTGGGGGCAGCGCTCTTGCTGTCCGCGAGCGTAGTGCTTACCCTTCGCTGCTACCGTTTGATTCCCGCGCGACGAGAGGCAACAGAGTTCTCAGGCCGGGCAAAGCATTCAACAGAGGCCGCTGTCTAACCCAATGNNTGCTGGCCTCGGCTCGAGTGCGCCCTCGTGCCTACGCATCGTTGATTAAGCCGGACGTCACATTCCTTGTCGTGCTCACAACCGTCGCGGGATTTTACATGGCTTCCACTGGCCCCCTTGACCGGATGAAGCTTTTACAAACTCTAATGGGAACGACTCTGGTCGCCGCCGGAACCGCGGCTCTTAACCACTTTATTGAGCGACGGGAAGATGCCGTAATGCGCCGGACAGCCCGCAGGCCTTTGCCACTCGGCATTTTGCAACCTCTGGAGGCTCTGATTTTTGGAGTGGCGACCGTGCTTCTGGGACTGTCTTGGCTGGCGTGGAAGACCAATGGACTGGCGAGCCTCATCGCATTGGCCACCTGTGCTTCCTATCTGGGCATTTATACGCCCCTGAAAAAATATACTCCGTGGGCCACGGCTATTGGCGCATTTCCTGGCGCATTGCCTCCGTTGATTGGCTGGGCGGCGGCGCGGGGCAGTCTGGGGCTGGGAGCATGGGTGCTTTTTGGAATTCTGTTTTTCTGGCAGTTCCCACACTTTCTGGCTATTGCGTGGATTTACCGCGAGGATTACGCTCGCGCCGGAATTCGAATGCTCCCTGTCGTGGATCGCGCCGGGGGTTCCACGTACGCTCAAATTGTGGTAACGTCCGCGATTCTGGTGCCAGTGAGTTTGCTTCCAACTTTGATTGGCATGGTGGGAACGCTTTATTTTTTTTTGGCGTTGCTGATTGGCATGGCGCTGATGGTGGCGTGCTTATGGGCGGCGCGCGAAAAGACCAATGTGCGGGCCAAGTGGTTGATGCATGCCACGGTGATTCACATTCCTGTGTTGCTCGGCTTGCTGATGCTAGACAAGTTGCCGCGATAGGGACGCGCGGTTTGCCGGTGGTAATGACATGGAGTATAAACGCGACATGATTATGCTAGCTGTGTTGTCAGTGGTAATGATTCTTTTCTCAGTGGCGGGAATTGTGTGGGCCTTTGCCAGCCAACTCGTGTTTGGCGGCTTGGACGGAATCCTGCTGCTGGCCGTCTGCCTGATGGTTGGCGGTGTATTTACGCTGGAATTGTGGCTTGTGGCCCGGCAGGCGGGATGGGTGNNTCGAAGGATGCGCCTCCAGCGGCGGCCGTTGTTCGATCAACCCCACCGCCGCAAACAGCGGCACTGTCCGTTCCACTGGCGGGAACAGCCCCAGCGAATCAGCCAGTGGTCGCTCCAGCTCTTTCGACCGTTGCTCCTTCTCCCGCTGCTCCCGATGCCGCGCCGCCAGTGCCGGAACCCTCTAAGTAGGGATCTGCCTCCCGCTAATGGCATTTTTCCCACTTTCAAGCTTGCCCACCGTCAATGCGGTGCTGAATACCTCCAGTGCCATTTTTCTATTGCTTGGTTTCAACTTCATCCGCAAGGGCCGTGTGCAGGCTCACAAGACCTGCATGTTGTCGGCATTTGCCTGCTCAACGGTGTTTCTGGTTTCCTATATCTACTATCACGTACACGCCGGTATTCACCGCTTTCCCGCCCATGGATGGATCCGTCCTGTTTACATGACCATTCTCACCTCGCACACGATTTTGGCCATCGCGATTTTGCCGCTCATCCTAGTCACCCTGTACCGGGCCCTGAAATCCGACTTCGGCCGCCATCGCCAAATTGCTATCTGGACGTGGCCGCTATGGCTTTATGTCTCGGTAACCGGTGTGGTGGTGTATTGGCTGCTGTACCATGCCTACGCGGCATGAACACGGCTTGATGCCGGTTCACTCTTGCTCTTTTCATCGGCCCCACTAGTGTACTGTCCCGGAAATA